>NZ_JBHYWP010000138.1:6736-17510 GCF_042751845.1 Streptomyces sp. NPDC059398
GCTTTTTTTGGCCCCCACACAATCGTGGGGCCGCCGGGGGGGGTGCTTGCGCTCCCCAACCGGCCCCGGTTAGTCCCGCGGGGCCACCATTTGCGGCGGCCCCCCCGAGGCTGTGAGCGCTATTCGGCTGACCTGGCGTCAGGATACGCCCGGGAAGAAAATCTTCAATTCTCGCTCCGCGGACTCCTCCGAGTCCGAGGCGTGGATGAGGTTCTCCCGGACGATGGTGCCGAAATCGCCACGAATGGATCCGGGCGCTGCGGCAATCGGGTCAGTCGGACCCGCCAGAGCGCGTACGCCCTCGATGACCCGCTCGCCCTCGACGATCAGCGCGAGGACCGGACCGGAGGCCATGAACTCGACCAGCGGCTCGTAGAAGGGCTTGCCCTTGTGCTCGCCGTAGTGCTGCTCCAGCGTGTCCTGGTCGAGTGTCCGCAGCTCCATCGCCGAGATGGTCCAGTCCGCCTTGCGCTCGATGCGGCCGACGACCTCGCCGACCAGCCGGCGGCGTACGGTGTCGGGCTTGAGCAGAACGAGCGTGCGCTGGCTCACTGTGCGGACTCCTTCAGTACGGGCGTTACGGGATACGGGGTACGGCTCGGAAGGGCTCAGGCTACAGGGCCCTGCCGTGCACCTATTACGCAGCGTCAGGCCCTGCGGATGCCTGCTCCGCCCAGCGGGCCTTTGCCGCGTCGATGATCCGCCCGTAGTGGACCGACGCCCACCACAGCCCCGCGAACGCCACCCCGAGGATGAACATCACCGGTACGAAGAAACCGCTGGCGATCAGTGCGATCTGGAGCGCCCAGCCGATCTGGACCGCACCCGGACGGCTCAGCATTCCGCACAGCAGCACCGAGAGCAGCATGCCGATACCGCACACGGTCCAGACCGTGGTCTCCGACAGATCGCCCTTCATGGCGACCAGACCGGCGAAACCGATCACGAAGAACTCACCGATCAGGGTGGACGCGCAGAGCGTGCGCATAGGTCAGCGCCTTCCCAGGAGCAGCCGGGCCTCGCCGACCGTGATCACGGAACCGGTGACGAGAACGCCCGCTCCGGCGTACTCGCCCTCCTCCTCGGCGAGCGTGATCGCCGCCTCCAGAGCGTCGTCGAGGCGGGGCTCGACCACCACACGTTCGTCGCCGAAGACCTCGACGGCGATCGCGGCCAGAGCGTCGGCGGTCATCGCCCGGGGGGTGGAGTTCTGGGTGACGACGATCTCCGCGAAGATCGGCTCGAACGCTTCGAGCAGCCCGCGTACATCCTTGTCGCCACTCGCCCCGACCACCCCGATCAGCCGCGAGAAGCTGAACGCCTCGGTGACGCCTGCGGCGGTCGCCACCGCGCCCCCGGGGTTGTGCGCCGCGTCCAGGACGACCGTCGGAGAGCTGCGTACGACCTCAAGACGGCCCGGTGAGGTGACCGAGGCGAAGGCCTTGCGGACCACATCGCTGTCGAGTCGCTGCGCCTGCTGCGCACCGACCCCGAAGAACGCCTCGACGGCGGCGAGGGCCACCGCCGCGTTGTGCGCCTGGTGGGCGCCGTACAGCGGGAGGAAGATGTCCTCGTAGTCACCGCCGAGGCCGCGCAGCGTCAGCAGCTGGCCGCCCACGGCGATCTCCCTGCTGCCGACACCGAACTCCATGCCTTCGCGGGCGACCGTGGCGTCCATCCCGACGGCCTTCTTCAGCATCACCTGGGCGGCGTCGACCGGCTGCTGCGCCAGGATGACCGTCGCGCCCTGCTTGATGATCCCGGCCTTCTCACCGGCGATCGCGGCGGGCGTGGAGCCGAGGCGGTCCGTGTGGTCCAGCGAGATCGGGGTGACGACGGAGACGGGCGCCTCGATGACGTTCGTCGCGTCCCAGCTCCCGCCCATCCCGACCTCGACGACCGCGACGTCCACCGGCGCGTCGGCGAAGGCCGCGTAGGCCATTCCGGTGAGCACCTCGAAGAACGAGAGCCGGTGCTCCTGCTGCGCGTCGACCATGCCGATGAACGGCTTGATCTCCTCGTACGTCTCGATGAACCGCTCGGCCGTGATCGGCTCACCGTTGAGGCTGATGCGCTCGGTGATCGACTGGACGTGCGGCGATGTGTACCGCCCGGTGCGCAGTTCGAGGGCGCCGAGCAGCGCCTCGATCATGCGCGCCGTCGATGTCTTGCCGTTGGTGCCGGTGATGTGGATCGAGGGGTACGCACGGTGCGGATCGCCCAGGACGTCGAGCAGCGCCTCCATCCGTACGAGCGAAGGGTCGAGCCGGGTCTCGGGCCAGCGGCCGATCAGCTCCTGCTCCACCGCGCGCAGCGCCCTGTCCACCTCCGGGTCGGCGGGCCTGGCCGGCACCCCGTCGCCCGGCGGAGGTCCGCCGTGGGTGCGCAGGGTGCGGCTGCCGGCCTCGATCACCGCCTGGTCGGGGGAGGACGGCGTCTCCCCCGCCGGTACCGCGTCGTCGGCTGGAAGGTCGGTCGCTGCGTCGACGATTTCGTCGAAAGGGTCGGACTCGCTCACAGGACCAGTCTACGGAGGTCCCGGCGTGCCCGGACCTCACCCGTCCCCTGTACGCCGGGACCCCCGGTTCGGAGCACTCCGGCGCGCGGAACACCCCCATAAGAGACCAGACTTACCAATTATGGACATAGGCATTGATCTCGGAACGGCGAACACTCTCCTCTACGTCCGCGGCAAGGGCATCGTGCTCAACGAGCCCTCCGTGGTGGCGGTGCGCGACGGCGGCCGCGCCGCCCCGGCCATCGGTGACGAGGCACGCGAGAGCCTCGGGCGCACCCCGGACTCGGTCAGCGCGCTCCGCCCGATGCGGGAGGGCGTCATCGGCGACTACGACGCCGCCACGGAAATGATCAGATACTTCGTGCGCAAGGCCCTCCAGGGCCGGCGGACGCGCACCCGGATGGTGGTCTGCATGCCGACCGGGGTGACCCCGGTGGAGCTGCGGGCGATCGTGCAGGCCGCGCAGGACGCGGGCGGCCGGACCGTCCACCTGCTCGACGAGTCGATGGCGGCGGCGATGGGCGCGGGGCTGCCGGTGGACGAACCGCGCGGTTCGATGGTCGTCGACATCGGCGGCGGTACGACGGAGGTCGCCGTGATCTCCATGGGCGGCATCGTCACATCGAAGTCGCTGCGGCTCGGCGGCGACCGGATGAGCGCCGCGATCAGCGACTACATCCGCCAGGAGCGCAGCCTGCTGATCGGGGAGCGGACCGCCGATGAGGTCAAGCTGGAGATCGGTTCGGCCTGGCCGGCCCCGGACGAGCAGGGGCAGGAGGGCCGCACCTGCACGGTCCGGGGGCGCGAGAAGACCAACGGGGTGCCGACCGCGCTCATCCTCACCGCCGAGGAGATCCGCACCGCGCTGGACGAGCCGGTCGAGGCCGTCATCGCCACGGTGCAGTCGGTCCTGGCGGAGTGCCCGCCGGAGCTGGCGGCCGACGTCATGAAGCACGGGATCGTGCTGACGGGCGGCGGCTCGCTCCTTCCCGGCCTGGATCTGCGGATCGCGTCGGCCACCGGCATCGATGTGACGGTGGCCGCATCGCCGCTGGAGTGTGTGGCGCTGGGAACGGGCAAGTGCGTCGAGGAGTTCGACTCGGTGACCGCCAAGGTCCTGACGCCCGCCACCTGACCGCCCGTACGACGGAGAAGACCCCCGGCGGACCTGCGGGGGGTCTTCTGCGTACGGGTGTGGGCCCGGCCTACGGGTGTGGACCCGGCCTACGCCTGCGGCAGTCCGTCGAGCTGGGCCTGGATCCGCTCCAGGTCCGACTCGGCCTTGGCGAGACGGGTGCGGATCTTGTCGACCACGTTGTCCGGGGCCTTCGCCAGGAACGCCTCGTTGCCGAGCTTCCCCAGCGCCTGCGCCTTCTCCTTCTCGGCGGCGCCCAGGTCCTTGGCCAGCCGCTTGCGCTCGGCCGCCACATCGATCGTCCCCGACAGGTCGAGCGCGACCCTGGCGCCCGCGACCGGCAGCGAGGCGGTGGCGTGGAAGCCCTCCCCCGCGGGCTGGAGCCGCAGCACCTGGCGGATGGACGCCTCGTGGGGCGCCAGCGCCGTGCCGTCCAGGTCGAGCTGGGCCGGGACCTTCTGGCCCGGCTGGAGCCCCTGGTCCGAGCGGAAGCGGCGGACCTCGGTGATGACCTGCTGGACCAGCGTGATCTCCTGCTCGGCCGCGCTGTCCCGGAAGCCGGAGTCCTTCGGCCAGTCGGCCACGACGACCGACTCCTTGCCGGTGAGCGTGGTCCACAGCGTTTCGGTGACGAACGGGACGATCGGGTGGAGCAGCCGCAGCATCACGTCGAGGACCTCGCCGAGGACCCGCGCCGAGACCTGCGCCGCATCGCCGCCCGCGAAGAACGTCGTCTTCGACAGCTCGACGTACCAGTCGAAGACCTCGTCCCACGCGAAGTGGTAGAGGGTGTCGGCGAGTTTGGCGAACTGGTAGTCGTCGTAGTACGCGTCCGCCTCGGCGACGACCGCATTCAGCCGCGACAGGATCCACCGGTCGTTGGCCGACTGCTTCTCGACGGGGGGCAGTTCGCCCTCGACGGTGGCGCCGTTCATCAGCGCGAAGCGGGTCGCGTTCCAGATCTTGTTGGCGAAGTTGCGCGACGCCTTGACCCAGTCCTCGCCGATCGGCACGTCCGCACCGGGGTTGGCGCCGTTGGCGAGGGTGAAACGGACGGCGTCGGAGCCGTACTCGTCCATCCAGTCCAGCGGGTCGACCACGTTGCCGAAGGACTTGGACATCTTCTTGCCGTGCTCGTCGCGAACGAGGCCGTGCAGCGCGATGGTCTTGAACGGGGCCTTCCCGTCCATCGCGTAGAGACCGAACATCATCATCCGGGCGACCCAGAAGAAGATGATGTCGTGCCCGGTGACCAGCACATCGGTCGAGTAGAACTTCTCCAGGTCCGGGGTCTGCTCCGGCCAGCCGAGCGTGGAGAACGGCCACAGGCCCGAGGAGAACCAGGTGTCGAGGACATCCTCGTCCTGGTGCCAGCCCTCACCCGTCGGCGGCTCCTCGTCCGGTCCGACGCAGACAACCTCGCCCTCCGGTCCGTACCAGACGGGGATCCGGTGGCCCCACCACAACTGGCGCGAGATGCACCAGTCGTTGAGGTTGTCGACCCAGTCGAAGTAGCGCTTCTCCATCTCCTTGGGGTGGATCGTGACGCGCCCGTCGCGGACGGCGTCGCCCGCCTCCTTGGCGAGCGTCTCGACCTTGACCCACCACTGGAGCGAGAGCCGCGGCTCGACGGTCGTCTTGCAGCGCGAGCAGTGGCCCACGGAGTGGACGTACGGGCGCTTCTCCGCCACGACCCGGCCCTGTTCCCGCATGGCCTCGACGATCGTGGCGCGCGCCTCGAACCGGTCGAGCCCGTGGAACGGGCCGGGCACGGTGATGACACCGCGCTCATCCATGATCGTCATGGACTCCAGGCCGTGCCGCTGTCCGATGGCGAAGTCGTTCGGGTCATGAGCGGGCGTCACCTTGACGGCACCGGTGCCGAACTCGGGGTCGACATGCGCGTCGGCGACAACCGGGATGGTCCGGTCGGTCAGCGGCAGCTTGATCCGCTTGCCGATGAGGTGCGCGTACCGCGCGTCGTCGGGGTGAACGGCGATCGCGGTGTCACCGAGCATCGTCTCGACCCGGGTGGTCGCGACGACCAGGGTCTCGTCGCCCTCGCCGTACTTCAGCGAGACCAGCTCGCCGTCGTCGTCCTGGTAGTCGACCTCGATGTCGGAGATCGCGGTCAGACAGCGCGGGCACCAGTTGATGATGCGTTCGGCGCGGTAGATCAGCTCGTCGTCGTAGAGCTTCTTGAAGATCGTCTGGACGGCCTGGGACAGGCCCTCGTCCATGGTGAACCGCTCACGGGACCAGTCGACCCCGTCCCCGAGGCGGCGCATCTGCCCGAGGATCTTGCCGCCGTACTGCTCCTTCCACTGCCAGACACGCGCGGTGAACTCCTCACGCCCCAGGTCCTGGCGGGACTTGCCCTCCTCGGCGAGCTGCTGCTCCACCTTGTTCTGGGTGGCGATCCCCGCGTGGTCCATCCCGGGCAGCCACAGCGCCTCGTACCCCTGCATCCGCTTACGGCGGGTGAGGGCGTCCATCAGCGTGTGCTGGAAGGCGTGGCCCAGGTGGAGGGCGCCCGTGACGTTCGGCGGCGGGATGACGATGGTGAAGGGGGTCTTGTCGCTCTTGGCGTCGGCCTCGAAGTAACCGCGCTCCACCCAGCGCTCGTACAGCTTCCCCTCTACCTCGGCCGGCGCGTACTGGGTCGGCAGTTCGGTGGTGGGCGCTGGAGTCTGCGAAGAGTTCTCGGTCACGGGCCTAGTTTAAGGGCGTCACGGTCCCGTACTGAAACGGGAATCTTTGGTGAGACTGTGGCCCCCGTCTCCCCGGTGTGCGGACGCGTCCGTCAGGATGTCGGCATCAGGTAAGGATTCAGAGGGGGACCCAGTCCATGAGCTACAACCAGCCGGGGCCGTACGGACAGCAGCCGCCACAGCAGCCCGGCCCGTACGGGCAGCAGCCGCCGCAGCCCGGCCCGTACGGACAGCAGCCGCAGCAGCCAGGACCGTACGGGCAGCCGCCGCAGCCCCAGCAGCAGCCCGGCAACCCGTACGGACAGCCCGGCGGCCAGCCGCAGCCCGGCTACGGCTATCCGCAGCAGCCCCCGCAGGGCGTTCCGCCGCAGCAGGGATACGGCTACCCGCAGCAGCCGGGCCAGCCGAACCCGTACGGACAGCAGCCTCAGCAGCCGCCTTACGGCCAGCAGCCCGGGTACGGCCAGGTGCCGCCGCCCCCGCAGGCCCCGAAGAAGAAGACCGGGCTGATCATCGGCGCGGTGATCGTGGCGGTCGCGGTGATCGGCGGCGGGGTCTATCTGCTGACCTCGAAGAGTGGCGGCAACGGCGATGTCGCCGACAGCACCAAGGGGTACAGGATCGCGGCACCGGCCTCGATCGGTGAGTACCAGAAGCAGCAGGGCGGCGACACCTCGGCATGGGGCAAGGACGGCAAGCAGAAGGCCGAGGCCGTGGGCGTCAAGAACCCGTCGAAGACGGGCGCCGCCTACAAGACCGGCACGGGCCTGACCGAGAAGGATCTCAACCTCTCCGGTCTCTGGGGCACCATCGACAACCCGCAGCAGGCCATCGACAGCGCCTTCGCGCTCTCCAAGGCGAACATCGCCGAGAAGGCGTCCAACGGCGTCAAGGTGGAGCTGCAGGACAGCCCCAGGTCGGTCAAGCCCACGGGTTTCAGCGGCGCTCTCATGAAGTGCCAGAACGCCAAGGTCACGAACACCAGCAGCAGCAGCGGCAGCAGCGACCCGACCGCGCAGGTGCCGAAGACCTTCGTCCTGCCCATCTGCATCTGGGCCGACTACAGCACCCTCGGGATCGTGCAGAACACCGATGTCGCGCTGATCCTCACGCATAAGTCGCTCTCGCTGGACGAGGCGGCGGCGCTCACCGCGAAGGTGTACAACTCCTCCCGCGTCAAGCAGTAACAGCCGTCAGCACAGCGCGAAGGGGCGCCGCCGGTCTCCACGGACCGGTCGGCGCCCCTTCGTCGTGCGCTCGCGTCGTCTCTGCTCGCGTCGCTGCGGCTACGCGGACTTCTCGTGCCGCCCGTCGTTGCCGACGATCCGCGGCTCGCGCGGGACCAGCGTCGGGTTCACGTTGTCGCGGACGACATCGGCCGTGATGACGACCCGGGCGACGTCCTTGCGGGACGGCACCTCGTACATCACCGACTGGAGGACCTCCTCCATGATGGCGCGCAGTCCGCGCGCCCCGGTGCCGCGCAGGATCGCCTGGTCGGCGATGGCCTCCAGTGCGGGACGGTCGAAGTCCAGCTCCACACCGTCGAGTTCGAAGAGGCGCTGGTACTGCTTCACCAGGGCGTTCCGCGGCTCGACCAGGATCTGCAGCAGCGCCTCGCGGTCCAGGTTGTGCACCGAGGTCAGGACGGGGAGGCGGCCGATGAACTCGGGGATCATCCCGAACTTCACCAGGTCCTCCGGCATGACCTCCTGGAACTGGTCGCTCGCCTCGATCTCCCGCTTGGAGCGGATGGTGGCACCGAAGCCGATGCCCTTCGCGCCCGCGCGGGACTCGATGATCCGCTCCAGACCGGAGAACGCGCCGCCCACGATGAACAGCACGTTTGTGGTGTCGATCTGGATGAACTCCTGGTGCGGGTGCTTGCGGCCACCCTGCGGAGGCACCGATGCGGTGGTGCCCTCCAGGATCTTCAGCAGGGCCTGCTGGACGCCCTCGCCGGAGACATCACGCGTGATCGACGGGTTCTCGCTCTTGCGGGCGACCTTGTCGATCTCATCGATGTAGATGATGCCGGTCTCGGCCTTCTTGACGTCGTAGTCCGCGGCCTGGATCAGCTTCAGCAGGATGTTCTCGACGTCCTCGCCGACATAGCCTGCCTCGGTGAGCGCGGTCGCGTCCGCGATCGCGAACGGGACGTTGAGCATCCGGGCCAGCGTCTGGGCGAGCAGCGTCTTGCCGGAGCCGGTGGGGCCCAGCAGCAGGATGTTGGACTTGGCGAGTTCGATCGCGTCCTCACGGCCCGAGCCGCCGCCGTTCTCACCGGCCTGGACGCGCTTGTAGTGGTTGTAGACCGCTACCGAGAGGGCCTTCTTCGCGGGCTCCTGCCCGACGACGTACCCCTCAAGGAACTCATAGATCTCACGCGGTTTGGGCAGTTCCTCCCACCGCACCTCGGAGGTCTCCGCGAGCTCTTCCTCAATGATCTCGTTGCAGAGATCAATGCACTCGTCGCAGATGTACACCCCGGGGCCTGCGATGAGCTTCTTCACCTGCTTCTGGCTCTTCCCGCAGAACGAGCACTTGAGCAGGTCGCCGCCATCACCGATGCGTGCCACGAGGTGCTTCCCCTTCGCCTGGGAGGCGCCACGTTCAGCGTCTCCTGGTGCCTCATATTCGACGGTACCTTGCCGGGCCCCTCGTTCGGGCCCCCCTTGGCACGGTTCACTTTGACGTGCACCGTGCCAGGGGACGGAAGGTAAATCAAACGGCCATCAGGTGGACATCATCCCCACGGAGCCCTTGCGGGTCGAAACGATCTGGTCGACCAGGCCGTACGCCAGGGCGTCCTCGGCCGTCAGGATCTTGTCGCGCTCGATGTCGTCGCGGATCTTCTCCACCGGCGTGGTGGAGTGCTTGGCCAGCAGATCTTCCAACTGGGTCCGCATACGCAGGATTTCGTTGGCCGCGATCTCCAGGTCGGAGAGCTGCTCACGGCCGGTCTGCGAGGAGGGCTGGTGGATCAGCACACGGGCGTTCGGAAGTGCCATGCGCTTTCCGGGGGTGCCGGCGGCCAGCAGGACGGCGGCGGCGGACGCGGCCTGGCCCATGCAGACCGTCTGGATGTCCGGCTTCACGAACTGCATCGTGTCGTAGATCGCGGTCAGCGCGGTGAACGAGCCACCGGGGCTGTTGATGTAGATGGAGATGTCCCGGTCCGGGTCCATCGACTCCAGGCAGAGGAGCTGCGCCATAACGTCGTTGGCGGAGGCGTCGTCGATCTGCACACCGAGGAAGATCACGCGCTCCTCGAACAGCTTCGCGTACGGGTCGTACTCACGCACGCCCTGCGAGGTGCGCTCGACGAAGCGCGGAACGATGTAGCGGTTGTCGACCTGCGGGCCGGTGTAGAGGCCGCTGGCGGAGGCGGAGAAGTCGTTCATGCTGGTGTTCACCATCCTGGTGGCGTTCAGTGGTCGGCCGGGTTCGGAGACAGGGGTCCGGGGCGTCAGTTGGCCCCGGTGCCGCCGCCGCCCGGAACGCCCGATGCGGAGGAGATGATCTCGTCGATGAGGCCGTACTCCTTGGCCTCGTCCGCCGTGTACCAGCGGTCGCGGTCACCGTCGCGGATGATCGCGTCGACGGTCTGGCCGGAGTGCCGGGCGGTGATCTCCGCCATGCGCTTCTTCGTACGGAGCAGCTGCTCGGCCTGGATCTTGATGTCCGACGCGGTGCCGCCGAGACCGGCCGAGCCCTGGTGCATCAGGATGTCGGTGTTGGGGAGCGCGAAGCGCTTGCCCGCGGTGCCGCCGGTCAGCAGGAACTGGCCCATCGAGGCCGCGAGGCCCATACCGATAGTGACCACGTCGTTCGGGATGTACTGCATGGTGTCGTAGACCGCCATGCCCGCCGTCACCGAGCCGCCGGGGCTGTTGATGTAAAGGAAGATGTCCTTGTCCGGGTCGGCGGCAAGGAGGAGCAGCTGCGCGGTGATCTTGTTGGCGATCTCGTCGTCGACCTGCTGGCCGAGGAAGATGATCCGCTCACCGAGCAGTCGGTTGTAGACCTGGTCGCCGAGGCCGCCACCGATGTTGGGCTCGCCGGCGGCGTAGGGCATCAGATTCGTCACGTATCCACCTGCTCGTCTCTGACGGCTCCGGCCGTCTCAGCGTCTTCGTACAGCAGGAGTCCGGGGGTGGTCGTCTACTCCCGGAGTCTCCTCTTCATGGACCCTAACGCGCAGGTGGGACAACGCCATCCCGCTTCCCGAACTGTTCGCTGGGAGCGCAAGGTAGGGCCTGACCCGAACGGCGGGGCCCCGGGCCCGGCGCGCCCCGGCGGTGAGGCGTCCGGCGCGTGCGGACGATGGGCGTGGGGGGGGCCGGGGGCCACCGCCGCGCCGCCGCTGTCGCGGTGTGCGGGGGGGGGGGCGCGCGGGGGGGGGCGGGC
>NZ_JBHYWP010000139.1:0-17447 GCF_042751845.1 Streptomyces sp. NPDC059398
GTCCACGGACGGCCGCCCGCGCCGGGCATCGGCTGTTCACCCTGCGGGCAGCGCCCGGAACCAGGTGCCGTCGTCCGTCAGACAGCTGTCCACGACGAGCCCCGCATCCCCCAGGTGCCGCTCGAACTCCGCTTGGCTCAGCGGGCGCGACAGGAAGGTCTGCGTCCACACCGCGTCGGGATAGACGTACTCGCAGAGCATCGCGTCCACGCCGTCGCCCACCGGGGTCGCGGACTTGATCCGGACCAGTCCGCCCGCGCTGTTGCGCCGCTCCCTCGGTACGTCCGCGTGCCAGTCCAGCCCTTCGCGCTGCACCAGCACGCACCCGTCGTCCTTCACATGCCTGCGACAGGTGCGCAGCAGCCCCTGGCGGACCGCCGGGTCCCCCGCGTGCACCAGGAAGGACGCCAGCATCACCACGTCGTAGGTCTCGCCGGTGTCCAGCTCCTCGATAGGGCTGCAGACCGTGCGGACGCTGTCTATGCCCTCGATCTGTTCCAGCATTCCGGGCGACTCGTCCACCGCGGTGACCGTGAAGCCCCGTTCGGCCAGCGGCCGGGTCACCCGGCCCGCCCCGCTGCCCAGTTCGAGAATGCTCGCTCCGGCCGGAACCGCCGCCGCGACGACATCCGGCTCGTCCCCGACCGGCAGCCGTTTGTACAGCTCGACGGAACACCCATCGGGTGTTCTCGCCCCCGGTCCCGTACCTTCGTACCCCTCACGCATCCGGATGCTCATGCCTGACAGAACGAACGTGCCCCGGCCGTCGTTCCCGCCATGGCCCCGAACTCCCTTCTCACTCCTCGGAGTCGAACCGCGCGGCCCGCAGATACTCCGGCTGCGGATCGAGCGCCGCCGCCAGCCTGAAGTGTCGCCTGGCCTGTTCGGGGCGGCCGGCCCGTTCGAAGGTACGGGCCAGGGCGAAGTGCGCGAAGGCGTTGTCCGGTTCCCGCTCCAGGACCAGCTGGAATTCCAGCTCGGCCGGGCGGAGTTGCGCGGCGGCGAAGAACGACCGGGCACGCAGCAGACGCGCCGCGGTGTTCTCCGGGTGGGCGGCGATGACCTCGTCCAGCAGCTTCACCGCGCCACGCGGGTCGCGGGCATCCAGCAGCTGTTCGGCCGCGCGGTAGTCGATGACATGGGTCTCGGGGGTGCTGTGGGACATCGTTACCGGCCTTTCTCCGTTGTCGTCCGGGCTCTGCGGGACGTCAGTCCCCGGCCCGCGCTGTCAGCTGCTCCCAGACCGAGCGCACCTGTGGCTCCAGTCCGTCCAGCGGTCCGTCGTTGTCGATCACCAGGTCGGCGATCTCGCGGCGCTGCTCCCTGGTGGCCTGGGCGGCCATCCGGGCGCGGGCCTCGGACTCCTGCATTCCGCGCAGCCCCACCAGCCGGTCGAGCTGCGTCTGCGGTGACGCGTCCACCACGACCACCAGGTCGTAGAGGGGGGCGAGCCCGTTCTCGGTCAGCAGCGGTACGTCGTGGATGACGACCGAGTCCGCCTGCGCCAGGCCCTCCAGCTCTGCGGAGCGGGCTCCGACGAGCGGGTGGACGATCGAGTTCAGCGTCGCCAGACGTTCCGGGTCGGCGAAGACGATCGTTCCCAGGGCCGGCCGGTCCAGAGTGCCGTCCGAGGCGAGAACGGACGTGCCGAACGCCTCGACCACAGCTGCGAGACCCGGAGTTCCCGGCTCGACCACCTCGCGGGCGATCCGGTCGGCATCGATCAGGACCGCTCCGTAACTGACAAGCAGCCGGGACACTTCGCTCTTGCCGGCACCGATTCCACCGGTCAATCCCACTTTCAGCATGGCCAGGAGCCTAGGCCCTGCCCAATCGGACCTGCTGCCGGGGCGTCAGACGTCACCTTCGCGCTCCGCGAGAAACCGTTCGAATTCGCGGCCGATCTCGTCCGCAGACGGCAGTTCGACCGCCTCGGCGACCAGGTTGCCCCGGGTCTCCGATCCGGCCAGCGCGTCGTACTGGTGCTCAAGTCCCTGGACCAGAGCGGTCAGTTCCTCGTCGCCCTCGCCGATCTGGCGCTCGATCTCGTCCTGCGTGCGCTGCGCCTCGGTGCGCAGGGCGTGCGCGACGCTCGGCAGTACGAGTCCGGTCGCCGCGGTGACGGCCTCCAGGGCGGTCAGTGCCGCGTCCGGGTACGAGGAGCGTGCGACGTAGTGCGGAACATGGGCGGCGACCCCGAGCACATCGTGCCCCGACTGCGCGAGCCGGTACTCCACCAGCGCCTCCGCGCTGCCGGGCACCTGCGCCTCGTCGAACGGCGACTTGTGTCCGGGCATCAGGTCCGTGCGGTTGCCGTGCGGGGTGATGCCCACCGGGCGGGTGTGCGGGACGCCCATCGGGATTCCGTGGAAGTTCACCGAGAGACGCACGCCGAGACGGTCGACGATCTGCTCGACCGCGGCCGCGAACCGCTCCCACTCGACGTCGGGCTCGGGGCCCGAGAGCAGCAGGAAGGGTGCGCCCGTGGCGTCCTGGACCAGGCGCACTTCGAGCGCCGGGGTCTCGTAGTCGGCCCACTGGTCGCGCTTGAAGGTCAGCAGGGGGCGGCGCGCGCGGTAGTCCACGAGCCGGTCGTGGTCGAAACGGGCGACCGGCTGGTGGGGCAGCGTGTCCAGCAGCCCCTCGACGATCTGGTCACCGGTCTCACCCGCGTCGATGTACCCGTCGAAGTGGTAGAGCATGACAAGTCCGGCCGACTCCTGGCCCAGCGCCACATCGACGACTGCCAGGCCCTTCGGCTCCCATGCGTACAAATCTTGCGGATCAAGCACGATTACCGCTCCTCCTCGTGTTCACCGGGGAGAACGTCCCGTACCGGCCGCGCATTCCCCGCCGTCACGTCTTCACAGGCGACAGCCCCGCCCGTGGGGACCACCCGTGTGTCCGGGCCCGGACATGAGTGAGGCCCGCCCCCCGGAGGGAACGGGCCTCGACCTCAGCTACTCACCAGCTGGGACCTGAGCGTCAGCTCTGGCCACCGGCCAGCTTCTCGCGCAGGGCCGCCAGGGCCTCGTCCGACGCCAGGGCGCCGGAGTTGTCGTCCGACTCCGAGGAGTACGAACCGCCCGAGGCACCCGCACCGGCGTTGCCACCGCTGGCAGCGGCCGGAGCGGCAGCACCCTCGGCAGCAGCGGCCTCGTCGGCCTCGCGGCTCTTGATGACCTGGGCCTGGTGCTGCTCGAAGCGCGCCTGCGCCTCGGCGTACTGGCCCTCCCAGGCCTCGCGCTGGGTGTCGAAGCCCTCGAGCCAGTCGTTGGTCTCGGGGTCGAAGCCCTCGGGGTAGATGTAGTTCCCCTGGTCGTCGTACGACGCGGCCATGCCGTACAGCGTCGGGTCGAACTCGACCGAGGCCGGGTCCGAACCGAAGGACTCGTTGGCCTGCTTCAGCGAGAGGCTGATGCGGCGGCGCTCAAGGTCGATGTCGATGACCTTGACGAAGATCTCGTCGTTGACCTGGACGACCTGCTCCGGGATCTCCACGTGGCGCTCGGCCAGCTCGGAGATGTGGACCAGGCCCTCGATGCCCTCGTCGACGCGCACGAACGCACCGAACGGAACGAGCTTCGTGACCTTGCCCGGGACGACCTGACCGATCTGGTGCGTACGGGCGAACTGCTGCCACGGGTCTTCCTGCGTGGCCTTGAGCGACAGGGAGACGCGCTCGCGGTCCATGTCCACGTCGAGAACCTCGACGGTGACCTCCTGGCCGACCTCGACAACCTCGGAGGGGTGGTCGATGTGCTTCCAGGAGAGCTCGGAGACGTGCACGAGACCGTCGACGCCACCCAGGTCCACGAAGGCACCGAAGTTGACGATCGAGGAGACGACGCCGGAGCGGACCTGACCCTTCTGCAGGGTCGTGAGGAACGTCTGGCGCACCTCGGACTGGGTCTGCTCAAGCCAGGCACGGCGGGACAGGACCACGTTGTTGCGGTTCTTGTCCAGCTCGATGATCTTGGCCTCGAGCTCCTTGCCCACGTAGGGCTGGAGGTCGCGGACACGACGCATCTCGACCAGGGAGGCCGGCAGGAAGCCACGGAGGCCGATGTCGAGGATGAGACCACCCTTGACGACCTCGATGACGGTGCCGGTGACGATCCCGTCTTCTTCCTTGATCTTCTCGATGGTGCCCCAGGCACGCTCGTACTGAGCGCGCTTCTTCGAGAGGATCAGGCGGCCTTCCTTGTCCTCCTTCTGGAGAACCAGGGCCTCGATCTCGTCGCCGACCTTGACGACCTCGTTGGGGTCGACGTCGTGCTTGATCGAGAGCTCGCGGCTCGGGATGACGCCTTCGGTCTTGTAACCGATGTCGAGGAGGACCTCGTCCCGGTCAACCTTGACGATGACGCCGTCAACGATGTCGCCATCGTTGAAGTACTTGATCGTCTCGTCGATGGCCGCGAGGAACGCGTCCGCGTCGCCGATGTCGTTGACCGCAACCTGCGGCGTGGTGGCGGTGGTCTCGGTGCTGCTCGTCATGTGGGAAAGGGCTCCGGTACGGACATTGAAGTCGTAGGTACTGCTACGCCGGGAGCCCGTATCGCCTCTGCAGACGCCGGACAGCCCAGGAAGCGCCGATCCGGGTATTCCGTGCTCGTTGCCGAACACATCGGTGGCGCCTCGATAACCGAGGGGACATGCAACAGATGCAAGCGCAGCCTGCTAGGTCTGAGGAGCGCAGGCTCGCAGCGCAACTTGTAGCATACGGGGGCAGCCGGACACGGTCAATGCGCGAAGGCGCACACCCGGGGCGGATCGCACCAATCCCGGCACAACTTCAGTCGCACGAGGCCACATCGGCTCCGCCCGGTCCGGCGCCGCGTTCTCCGGTGCCACCGGGCCTGCGCCGCCGACCGCCACCGCCCAGCGGATCACCACCGCCGATCACCACCGCCGATGACCGCCTGCCGGTACCGACGATACAGACTGGCACGATGAGCGAAGAGTACGAGTACGAGCCCGAGGCGACACGCCGTGACGCCGGGGACACCGAGAGCAGCCGGGCCAACCGGGGCTGGTGGGACCGCAATGCGGACGAGTACCAGACCGAGCACGGCTCCTTCCTGGGCGACGACCGTTTCGTCTGGGGGCCCGAGGGCCTCGACGAGGTGGAGGCGGAGCTGCTCGGGCCCGCTGAGGAGCTGAAGGGGCTGGACGTACTGGAGATCGGCGCCGGAGCCGCCCAGTGCTCGCGCTGGCTGGCCGCCCAGGGCGCCCGCCCGGTGGCCCTGGACGTCTCCCACCGCCAGCTCCAGCACGCGCTGCGGATCGGCGAGAACAGGCCGGGTGCGGCCTCGGTCCCGCTGGTGGCGGCGGACGCCTCGGTGCTGCCGTTCCGCGACGGCTCCTTCGACCTGGCCTGTTCCGCGTACGGCGCCGTGCCGTTCGTCGCCGACCCGGTGAAGGTGTTCCGGGAGGTGCACCGGGTGCTGCGGCCCGGCGGCCGGTGGGTCTTCTCGGTCACGCACCCCATCCGCTGGGCGTTCCCCGACGAGCCGGGCCCCGAGGGCCTCACCGCCACGTCCTCCTACTTCGACCGCACCCCGTACGTCGAACAGGACGAGCGGGGCAACGCGGTCTACGTCGAGCACCACCGCACCCTCGGCGACCGGGTCCAGGACGTGCTGGCGGGCGGGTTCCGGCTGACCGGTCTGGTCGAGCCGCAGTGGCCCGAGTGGAACACATCGGAGTGGGGCGGCTGGTCCCCGTTGCGGGGGAGGCTGATCCCCGGCTCGGCGATTTTCGTCTGCGTGCGGGACGACGTACGAGACTGACGGGGTGATCCGTACCGGCGCGCTCGACGTGCTTCCCGTCCGTACCGCCGTGCCCGCGCTTGAGCGGGCGCTCGACGCGCGCGGCGCCGCCGTGCTCTGCGCGCCGCCCGGCACCGGCAAGACCACGCTGGTCCCGCTGGTGCTGGCCGGGCTCGTCGGCGGGGCGGCCGGGGGCGGTCCGGTGCGGAAAGTGATCGTCGCCGAGCCGCGCCGGATCGCCGCGCGGGCCGCCGCCCGGCGGATGGCGTGGCTGCTCGGTGAGCGGACCGGCGAGCGGGTCGGCTTCACGGTGCGCGGTGAGCGGGCGGTGGGACCCGGCACGGTGGTGGAGGTCGTCACCACCGGGGTGCTGCTCCAGCGCCTCCAACGTGACCAGGAGCTGGCCGGGGTGGATGTGGTGATGCTCGACGAGTGCCATGAGCGCCACCTCGACGCGGACACCGTCGCCGCCTTCCTCCTCGATGTACGGGCCGCACTCCGCCCGGAGCTGCGTCTGGTGGCGGCTTCGGCGACGACCGACGCCGAGGGGTGGGCGCGGCTGCTCGGGGACGCCCCGGTGGTGGTGGCGCACGGTGTCTCCCATCCGGTGGAGACGGTGTGGGCGCCGCCCGCCCGGCCGGTGCGGCCGCCGCACGGGATGCGCGTCGACCCCGCGCTGCTCACGCATGTCGCCTCGGTCATCGGGCGAGCGCTGGCCGAGCGGACCGGCGATGTGCTCTGTTTCCTGCCGGGCGTCGGTGAGATCACCAGGGTGGCGGGGCAGTTGGCGGGCCGGCTGCCGGACCGGGACGTCGAGGTGCTCCAGGTGCACGGGCGTGCGCCGGCCGCCGTGCAGGACGCGGTGCTCGCCGGTTCGTCCGGCCGCCGGGTGGTGCTCGCGACCTCGGTGGCCGAGTCGTCCCTGACGGTGCCGGGGGTGCGGGTGGTGGTGGACGCCGGTCTGGCGCGCGAGCCGCGCACCGACCATGCGCGCGGGCTGAGCGCGCTCACGACCGTACGGGTCTCGCAGGCCGCGTCGCGTCAGCGCGCGGGACGGGCCGGCCGGGAGGCGCCCGGCACCGTCTACCGCTGCTGGACGGAGGCCGAGGACATCCGGCTCACCCGCTTCCCCTCCCCCGAGATCAAGGTCGCGGATCTGGCCGCCTTCGCCCTCCAGGCGGCCTGCTGGGGCGATCCGTCGGCCGGGGGTCTCGCCCTGCTCGACCCACCGCCCGCCGGAGCGATGGGCGCGGCGCGCGAGGTGCTGGCGGCGGTCGGCGCGGTGGACGGGGACGGCCGGGCCACCGGCCGGGGCGTACGGATGGCACGGCTCGGGCTGCACCCCCGGCTCGCGCGGGCGCTCCTCGACGGCGCGCACGAGGTCGGCGCACGCCGGGCGGCGGAGGTGGTGGCGCTGCTCAGCGAGGAGCCGCCCAGGGAGTACGGGGACGATCTCGCCGCCGCCTGGCGGGCCGCACGCACGGGCGGCGACGGCTATGCGGCCCGCTGGCGCCAGGAGGTCCGCAGGCTCGCCTCGGGGGTGGACGGCGTACGGGCGGAACCGGGTGCGCGGGGCGGAGGCGGTGAACGGGGTGCGCGGGGCGGCGGCGTCGGCAGCGCCGACGGAGGCGGACACGGTGGCGGGCATGGAGGCGGGCACAAGAGCGGTCGGGACAGCGGTCGGGGCACCGTTCCGGTCAGCGATGACGCCGTGGCGGGGCTGGTGGCCGCTCTCGCCTTCCCCGAGCGGGTGGCACGGGCCAGGGGCGAGGGAGCGTTCCTGATGGTGTCGGGGACCGGGGCGGAGACGGCGGCCGGGTCCCGGCTGCGCGGTGCGCCGTGGATCGCGGTCGCGGTGGCGGACCGTCCGGCGACCGCCGCATCGGCACGGGTACGGCTGGCCGCCGTCATCGACGAGGACACCGCGCGGCTGGCGGCGGGACATCTGCTCGGTACCGCCGACGAGGTCCACTGGGCGGACGGCGAGGTAGTGGCCCGGCGGGTGGAGCGGCTGGGCGCGGTCGAGCTGACGGTACGGGCACTGAAGAGCCCGCCGCCCGCTCTCGTACGGGAGGCCCTGCTCGACGGGCTGGGGCGGGAGGGGACCGGGCTGCTGCGCTGGACCCCGCACGCACGGGAGTTGCGGCAGCGGCTGGCCTTTCTGCACCGGGAGGTGGGCGGCGGCTGGCCGGATGTGTCGGACGAGGCGTTGATGGCACGTGCCGGGGAGTGGCTGGAGCCCGAGCTGTCCAGGGCCCGGCGGCGCAGCGATCTGGCGCGGATCGAGGCCGGACAGGCGCTGGGCAGGCTGCTGCCCTGGGCGACCGGTGAGGCGGCGCGGCTGGACGAGCTGGCGCCCGAGCGGTACGAGGTGCCGAGCGGGTCCCGGGTCCGGCTGGACTACGGCGGGGCGCAGCCGGTGCTCGCGGTGAAGCTCCAGGAGATGTTCGGCCTCACCGAGACCCCGAGGGTGGCGGGTGTGCCGGTCCTGGTGCATCTGCTCTCCCCGGCCGGGCGCCCCGCCGCCGTGACGGCCGATCTGGCGTCGTTCTGGCGGGAGGGGTACCGGTCGGTGCGGGCGGAGCTGCGCGGACGCTACCCCCGCCACCCGTGGCCGGAGGACCCTTCGGACGCCGCGCCGACCCGGTACACGAAGGCACGCCAGAACCGGGGGTAGGAGTTCTGGTTGCCGGAGCCCGCCGGATCTCCTGCCGGTTTCAGGCGATGACCGGCTCCGGGTCGGGCAGCCGGGCGTCCGGGCGGTCCGGCTCTCCCGGCCTGCGGCTGCGCGCCTCCAGCCAGAGTGCGAGGGCGAGCAGGCAGATACCGAGGCCCAGGAAGCCCCAGGGCAGATACGAGGTGAGCAGCAGCACGAGCAGCCGGTTCGATTTGACCAGGCCGACCGTGTAGTTGACGTAGTCGGGGCGCATCTTCACATCGCCGGCGAAGGCGGTGACCTTGGCCCGGCCCCCCAGCAGGGTGCCGCCGCGCAGCTCCTCCTTGTGGATCTCCTCACCGTTGACCGGGGCTCCGGTGACGGGGTCGACCCAGAACATCCGCTTGGTGGAGTACCAGCGGGTGGTGCCGGTCTTGGCGACGGATTCCGGGGTGATGCCCTTGACCGGCATCTTCTTGGGCAGCGACACCTTGGTCCAGGGGATGGTCTGCTCGAAGTAGTAGACGTCCAGGCCGTGGAACTTGACCGTGCCCTTGTAGTGGATCGGGGACGAGGTGCGGGTCTGCGCGTCGAAGTACTCGTAGTCGCGCTTCTGGGTGAGGAAGGGCCACTTGAACTCGATGCCCTCGCGGCTGACCGGGACGCCGTCGACCATCTCGCCGGTCGCGTGGACCGGGGCCTGGCTGTGCGCGTCGAAGATGTAGCGCTCGGGGATCTCGGAGACCATCTTGCCGTCCGGTCCCGCGACATAGGACAGGGAGTCCCAGACGACGACGTCGCGTCCCGCGCTCTGTTCGATGCGGTTGGACTCGGCCACATTGCCCCGGAGGGTCTGCACGATGGTGACCTGGGGGACCTTCTTGGCCTGCATGGTGCCGTAGTCGAGGAGGGTCGCGGGCTTCGCCTGGAGGACTTCCTCCTGGTACTGGTTGGCCGGGATCTTCGCCAGCCGGGGGAAGGCGTACCAGCGCAGCAGCGGGGACATGGCGGCGCAGAAGACCGCGAAGGCGAGCAGCACCAGACTGGCTTTACGGCGCATGGCCGTCCTCCTACTGGATCTTGGGCCTACTGGCTTACTGGCTCTTGGGGCCTGGGACGGTGGTGAGCAGCGGTTTGGGCGAGGTCCTGCCGGTGGGTGAGCCGACCGCCGTGATGGTGAGGACGAGGGCGAAGGCCACGGCCAGCCCGATGGCGGCGGCGACGAGGGCGCGCATGCACGGCCTCCTACGTGATCTGATACATCGTCAGGGATGGGGCACCGTAGCAACGGGGCGGCGAGATGAGAACACGTTGCGCGGACCTGTTGCGTGACCGCGCCGGGTACGACGGCGACGGCCCTGGCCACCCAGGGCGGACCGGCACACGGCTGAGCCCGGCCGCACACCGCTTCCGGGTGTACGGCCGGGCTCAGCGGCTCGGCTTCGGGACCGGGGCTTCAGGACCGGGCTTCAGAGAGGGGAGTTCGGGGGGCAGGAGCTCGGGGCCGGAAGTCCAGGACTGGAGTTCTGGACTGGAGTTCTGGACTGGAGTTCTGGACTGGGAGTTCAGCGCCCTGGGTCAGCCGGTCGCGCAGGGGGTCGGGGTGCTCCCGCTCGGGGACGGCGAGGGAGAGGGCGAACCGCTCGCGCTGCCTGAGGGGGACGGGGTGGGCGTGGGCGACGGTGAGGGGCGGGCCGAGCCCGAGGGGGAAGGCGAAGGGCTCGCGCTGTCCGACGGTGAGGGCGAGGGCGTCGGGCAGCCGGATCCGCTCGGCGTGGGCGACGGCGAACCGCTGGGGCTGCCCGAAGGGCTCGGCGAGGGCTTGCCGCTCTTGCCGGGGCTGGGGCTGGCGCTCGGGACGGAGATGGTCCCGGTGCCGGACTTCGTCGGCCTGGGGCTGGGCCTGGACACCTTGGACGGGAACGGGGACGGCGTCTTCCCGGGGTGGGACGAAGTGCCGCCCATACCGGGAACGCTGCTGTTGTCGCCTCCGGCTCCCTGGTTGTCGGGGCCGGTACCGGTCGGCAGTACGCCCGTGCCGTCCGGGACGTCGTGGACGCCCTTCTTGTAGAACTCGAACCAGGACAGGACCGTACTCAGATACTCCTGCGAGTGGTTGTAGCCCAGGATCGCCTGGTCGAGATCGTGCTGCACGGCGACGTCCCGGCCGTCGGCGCAGAGGTAGCGGCCGGTGGCGAGCGACGCGTCGAAGATGTTGTTGGGGTCCTTCTTGCCGTCGCCGTTCCCGTCCTGGCCCCAGGTGGCCCAGGTGGAGGGGATGAACTGCATCGGGCCCACCGCACGGTCGTGCGTCGCGTCACCGTCGTACTCGCCGTTGTCCGTGTCGGAGATGTCGGCGAAGCCCGCGCCGTTGAGCACCGGTCCCAGGATCGGGCTGAGCGTGGTGCCTTCGGAGTCGACCCGCCCGCCGCGTGCCTGGCCCGACTCGACCTTGCCGATCGCCGCGAGCAGTTGCCACGGCAGATGGCAGCCGGGGTCGGTTCCTGCCACGCGCTGCTCCGCCTTCCGGTAGGCGGCGAGCACCGAGGCCGGTATGCCCGCCGCGGCAGCTCCGGTCGGAGTGGTGGCGGGAGGTGCCGGCTTGGCGGGGGTGTTCAGTGGCGGGAGGTCGGTGAAGTACGGGGAGTCACCGCTCACCGGGGTGCCGGAAGGTGGCGTCGCGTCAGCGGCCTGCCGACTGCTCTCCGGGGACTGGCTGCCCATGGCGTCAGGCGCCTGTGAAGCGGTCATCGCCGCCACCGCCAGCGCGGCCACCGTGGTCGCCGTCGCCCCCTTGCGCAACCGGCTGCTGAAGTGCGGTGCCATAGGTGTGGTCCCTCCCCGTCGACTGATCGCGCTCCCCAGCGCGGGACTCCGGCGACATTACGACAACTGCCGTCCCCGTGACACCGGTCACTGACCGTTTTCACCGTTTCTTCAGTTACGGTCCGTCCGGCGTCTTTCTGCGGCGGCGGGCGGAGCGGAGCCCGTCCGGACTCTCCTGGAATCCGGACCGGGCCCGCCCCGAGCACCGCGTCGCGAGACCGCGCCGGGGCACCGCGTCGTCGCGAGACCGCCCCGGGCCCGGGGTCAGTGCGCGGCGGACTCCCAGTCCGCGCCGACGCCCACCGACACATCAAGGGGAGCGCGCAGTTGGGCTGCGGCGGCCATCTCCCGGCGGAGGATCTCCTCCACCTGCTTGCGCTCCCCCGCGGCGATCTCCAGCACGATTTCGTCGTGCACCTGGAGCAGCATCCGCGAGGAGAGCCCGGCCTCGGTCAGCGCGCGGTCGACCTTCAGCATCGCGACCTTGACGATGTCCGCCGCCGTGCCCTGGATGGGGGCGTTGAGCGCCATCCGCTCGGCCATCTCACGGCGCTGCCGGTTGTCGCTGTTGAGATCGGGCAGGTAGCGGCGGCGTCCCAGCATCGTCTCGGTGTATCCGGTGGCGCGTGCTTCCTCGACGACGCGCTGCAGATAGTCCCGCACCCCGCCGAACCGCTCGAAGAAGGTGTCCATCAGCCCGCGCGCCTCGCCGGCCTCGATGTTCAGCTGCTGGGAGAGGCCGAACGCCGAGAGCCCGTAGGCCAGTCCGTACGACATCGCCTTGATCTTGCGCCGCATCTCCGGGTCGACAGCGGTCTTCTCCACCCCGAACACCTGGGAGGCGACCGTGGTGTGCAGGTCCTCGCCGGAGGTGAACGCCTCGATCAGCCCGGCGTCCTCCGACAGATGCGCCATCACCCGCAGTTCGATCTGGCTGTAGTCGGCCGTCATCAGGGATTCGTACCCCTCGCCGACGACGAAGCCGCGGCGGATTGCCCGGCCCTCGTCCGTACGCACCGGGATGTTCTGCAGGTTGGGGTCGGTGGACGACAGCCGTCCGGTCGCCGCCACCGTCTGGTTGAAGGTGGTGTGGATCCGGCCGTCCGCGGCCACCATCTTGATCAGGCCCTCGACGGTCACCCGCAGCTTGGCCTGCTCCCGGTGGCGCAGCATGATCACCGGCAGCTCGTGCTCGGTCTGCGCCGCCAGCCAGGCCAGTGCGTCCGCGTCCGTCGTGTACCCGGTCTTGGTCTTCTTCGTCCTGGGCAGTCCGAGCTCGGCGAAGAAGACCTCCTGCAGCTGCTTGGGCGAGCCCAGGTTGAACTCGTGTCCGACCGCCGCGTGCGCCTCCTTCACGGCCTGCTGCACCGCTCCGGCGAACTGCTGCTCCATCCCCTCCAGATGCGCGCGGTCGGCGGCGATGCCGTGTCGCTCCATCCGGGCCAGCAGGGCCGATGTGGGCAGCTCCACATCGTGCAGCAGCCCGGCGGCGCCCACCTCTTCGAGCCGTGTGCCGAACGCATCGCCGAGGTCCAGCACCGCGCGGGCCTGGGTCATCAGCGACTCGGCCTCGGCCTGCTCGTCCGTACCGAAGGCGAGCTGGCCGTCGGCGGAGGCCGCCGGGGCGAGCTCGCGGCCGAGATACTCCACGGCCAGCGGCTCCAGCGCGAAGGAGCGCCGGCCGGGCTTCACCAGATAGGCGGCGAGCGCGGTGTCCATGGCGACGCCGCCGACGCTCCATCCGTGCTCGGGGAAGACCCGCATCGCGTTCTTGGCGTTGTGCAGGACCTTGGGGCGCTCCGGGTCGGCGATCCAGGCGGCGAAGGCCTGCTCGTCGGCCTCGTCCAGCTGGGTCGTGTCGAACCAGGCGGCAGGCCCGTCCGCCGCGGCCAGCGCGATCTCGCGGACATTGCCGGTGCCCAGCGCCCAGCTCTCGACGGTGGCCACGCCCAGCGGTTGTCCGCCGTGCTCGGCCAGCCAGGGGGCCAGCTCCCCGGAGGCCAGCACCGAGCCGTCCAGCTCCACTCCGGCGGCCGGGGCTGCAGGGGCCTCGTCCGCCGCACCCGGGTCGACGGCAAGCAGCCGCTCACGGAGGCTCGCGTTCCGGATCTCCAGTACATCCAGTACGTTCGCGAACGCCTCCCGGTCGTACGCGGCGCGCACCAGGTCCGCCGGGCCCTTCGGCAGCTCGACGTCGCGGACCATCTCGGTGAGCCGGCGGTTGAGCCGCACGGACTCCAGGTGGTCGCGGAAATTCTGCCCGGCCTTGCCCTTGACCTCGTCGGCGCGCTCCACGAGCTGGGCGAACGAACCGAACTGGTTGATCCACTTCGCGGCGGTCTTCTCGCCGACGCCGGGGATGCCCGGAAGGTTGTCCGACGGATCGCCGCGCAGCGCCGCGAAGTCCGGATACTGCTGCGGGGTCAGTCCGTACTTCTCCTCGACCTTCTCCGGTGTGAAGCGGGTCAGCTCGGAGACGCCCTTGGTCGGGTACAGCACGGTGACGTGGTCGCTGATCAGCTGGAAGGAGTCACGGTCACCGGTGACGATCAGCACCTCGAAACCGGCGGCCTCGGCCTGGGTCGCCAGGGTCGCGATGACGTCGTCCGCCTCGAAGCCCTCGATCGCGAAGCGGTCCACCCGCATCGTGTCCAGCACCTCGCCGATCAGCTCGACCTGGCCCTTGAACTCGTCGGGGGTCTTCGAACGGTTCGCCTTGTACTCGGGGAACTCGTCCGCACGCCAGGTCTTGCGGGAGACGTCGAACGCCACGGCGAAGTGGGTGGGTGCCTCATCACGCAACGTGTTCGCCAGCATCGACGCGAAGCCGTAGACGGCGTTCGTCGTCTGACCGCTCGCGGTCGTGAAATTCTCCGCGGGCAGCGCGAAGAACGCACGGTACGCCAGGGAGTGCCCGTCCATGAGGAGCAGGCGGGGGCGGGTGTCTGCGGTCTGCTTCGATGCTGTCTTTGCCACGGGTCCGATCCTGCCACGGAGCACTGACAATCCAGACCTCCGGACACCTCGCCTCAGCCGCTGTCGGTGCCACGTGACAGGATCGGATACGTACGAAGGATCCGCCCGCTCGAAGGGGAGCGCCATGGCTGCCAAGCCGCCCGCAGGTGACCCGGTCCAGGACGCGCCGCAGGTCGCGGCCCCGAAGCACGCTGCCGCCGGCCTGCCCGCCATCCGTCACACCCTGCAGATCGCGCAGCAGCAGATGGGCGTGGTGCGGACCGCGAGGACCCTGCTCAAGGTCAATCAGAAGGACGGTTTCGACTGCCCCGGCTGCGCCTGGCCGGAGGGCGAGAAGCGGCATACCGCCGAGTTCTGCGAGAACGGCGCCAAGGCCGTCGCCGAGGAGGCGACACTGCGTCGGGTCACGCCCGCCTTCTTCGCCGCGCACCCCGTCGCCGACCTCGCATCGCGCAGCGGCTACTGGCTGGGACAGCAGGGCAGGATCACCGAGCCGATGCTTCTGCCCGAGGGCGGCGAGCGCTATGAGCCGGTCAGCTGGGAGCGCGCCTTCGAGATCATCGCCGATGAGCTGCGCGCCCTGGAATCGCCCGACGAAGCGCTCTTCTACACCTCGGGCCGTACCAGCAACGAAGCGGCGTTCCTGCTCCAGCTCTTCGCCCGCGCCTACGGCACCAACAACCTGCCCGACTGCTCCAACATGTGCCACGAGTCGTCCGGCTCGGCGCTCTCGGAGACCATCGGGATCGGCAAGGGCAGTGTCTCCCTGGACGACATGCACCAGGCGGACCTGATCATCGTGGCCGGGCAGAATCCGGGTACCAACCACCCGCGGATGCTCTCCGCCCTGGAGAAGGCCAAGGCCGCGGGCGCGAAGATCATCTCGGTGAATCCGCTGCCCGAGGCGGGGCTCGAACGGTTCAAGAACCCGCAGACCCCGCAGGGCATGCTGAGGGGTGCGGCCCTCACCGATCTCTTCCTGCAGATCCGCATCGGCGGCGACCAGGCGCTCTTCCGCCTCCTGAACAAGCTGATCATCGAGACGGATGGCGCGACCGACGAGCTCTTCGTACGCGAACACACCCATGGGTACGAGGAGTTCGCCGCCGCGGCGCGCGCCACGGAGTGGGACGCGACGCTCACCGCCACCGGTCTCTCCCGCGCGGACATCGAGCAGGCCCTCGCGCTGATCCTCGCGTCGAAGCGGACCATCGTCTGCTGGGCCATGGGCCTCACCCAGCACAAGCACTCGGTGCCGACCATCCGTGAGGTGGTCAACATGCTGCTGCTGCGCGGGAACATCGGCCGCCCCGGCGCCGGCGTCTGCCCCGTGCGCGGGCACTCCAACGTCCAGGGCGACCGCACCATGGGCATCTTCGAGCGGCCCGCCCCCGAGTTCCTCGACGCCCTGGACAAGGAATTCGGCATCACCTCGCCCCGCCACCACGGCTACGACGTCGTGCGCGCCATCGAGGCGCTGCGCGACGGCCGGGCCAAGGTCTTCTTCGCCATGGGCGGGAATTTCGTCGGCGCGACACCCGACACCGAGGTCACCGAGGCGGCGATGCGCCGCGCCTCCCTCACCGTGCATGTGTCGACCAAGCTGAACCGCTCGCACGCCGTCACCGGTGCCCGCGCGCTGATCCTCCCCACCCTGGGCCGCACCGACAAGGACGTCCAGGCGAGCGGAAAGCAGTTCGTGACGGTCGAGGACTCCATGGGGATGGTCCACGCCTCCCGCGGCAACCTCGCCCCGGCCGGCCCGCGCCTTCTCTCCGAGCCGGCCATCGTCGCCCGGATGGCACGTGCGGTCCTGGGCGCCGGATCCGCTATCGGCTGGGAGGAGTTCGAGAGGGACTACGCCACGATCCGGGACCGGATCTCGCGCGTCGTCCCCGGCTTCGAGGACTTCAACACCCGTATCGCGGCCCCGGCCGGCTTCGCCCTCCCGCACGCCCCGCGCGACGAGCGCCGCTTCCCCACCGCCACCGGCAAGGCGAACTTCACCGCGGCCCCCGTCGAGTACCCGGAGCTCCCCCCGGGCCGGCTGCTGCTGCAGACCATGCGCTCGCACGACCAGTACAACACCACGATCTACGGCCTCGACGACCGGTACCGCGGCATCAAGGGCGGCCGCCGCGTCGTCCTGGTCAACCCGGACGACGCGCGTGAACTCGGCCTCGCCGAAGGCTCGTACACCGATCTGGTCAGCGAGTGGAAGGACGGTGTCGAGCGGCGCGCCCCCGGCTTCCGGGTGGTGCTCTACCCGACCGCACGCGGCTGCGCCGCCGCGTACTACCCGGAGACGAACGTCCTGGTCCCGCTGGACGCGACCGCCGACGTCAGCAACACCCCCGTGAGCAAGTCCGTAGTGGTCCGTCTGGAAGAATCCGGCACGGCCTGAGCGTTTGCTCAGGCCGCCGGGGGGCGGACCCGCCAGCGGGGTCCGCGCCGGGCACCCGGCGCAGCAGCAGCCACGACGATCGGAGCCGGACCACCATGGGCGAGCAGACCACCGTGAAGTTCCCTCAAGAGGTCATCGACGCGTACGCGGCGCTCGGTGTGGACCTCCCCGGGCTGTTCTCCGCCGGTGATCTCGGCCGGCGGATGGATGTGCGGGTCGTCGAGGCCTCCGCCGACCGCGTGGTCGGCACCATGCCGGTCGAGGGCAACACCCAGCCGTACGGTCTGCTGCACGGCGGCGCGTCCGCCGTCCTGGCCGAGACCCTCGGCTCCGTCGGCTCGATGCTGCACGGCGGTCCGTCCAAGCTCGCCGTCGGCGTCGACCTCAACTGCACCCACCACCGCGGCGCCCGCAGCGGGCTGGTCACCGGGGTCGCCACCCCGGTCCACCGCGGCCGCTCCACCGCGACATACGAGATCGTCATCACCGACGAGCAGGACAGGCGGGTCTGCACGGCCCGGCTCACCTGTCTGCTGCGCGACGCCCCAGGGGCAGCTTCCGGCGGCTCCGCCGGCTGACCCGCACGCCCGGCGCCCGCCCGTACCTCCGGCACTCGGATCCCCAGCGGCGCCGGCCGGACTCCGCACCTCCCGGCTGTCGGATCCCCGACGGCCCCCGGCGGCCCCGGTCGGCCCCCAGCGGCCTGATCCGTCACTCACGACGTGGCCGTTGCACTTTCACGTAACGCTGCGTCATACGGACGCAACGAATGAGCGTGCCCGTGACCCTCTCCGCGAAGCCGCCGCCGGAC
>NZ_JBHYWP010000140.1:0-17199 GCF_042751845.1 Streptomyces sp. NPDC059398
GGTCGAAGGCCGGCGGCGGTACGGAGGGATCGGCGGGGCCCGCGGCCGTACGGCGGATCGCAGGCAGCGCGAGGGCGAGCGGCGGCACCACCAGGACCGGGATGGCGATGAACACCCAGCGCCAGCCGAGGTGTTCGGTGACCGTACCGGCGGCGAGCGGCCCGACGACGGAGGGCACCACCCAGCTCGCGGCGAAGGCGGCCATGATCGAGGGCCGCAGCCGCTCCGGGTAGGCGCGGCTGACCACGACGTACAGCGCGACGATGACCAGACCGCCGCCGAGCCCCTGCACCGCGCGCCCGGCGACGAAGATCCACATGCTGGAGGCCGTACCGGCGAGCAGCAGTCCGGCCGCGAAGGCGGCGATCCCGGTGGCGAGCGGGCGCAGCGGCCCGCTCCGGTCGGCCCACTGGCCGGAGAGCACCATCGCGAAGAGCGAGGTGGTGAAGTACGCGGAGAACGCGAAGGCGTAGAGGGCGACGCCGTGCAACTCGCGTGCGGCGACCGGCATCGCGGTGCCGACGGCCGTCGCCTCGAAGGCGATGAGCAGGACGACGGTGACGATGCCGATACTGAGCGCCCGGTGCGCGCTGCCGAGAATGCCGCTGGTCGCGGGGGCGGAAGCGCCTTCGGGCAGCTCGGGGGGCGCGACCTCGGCGTCGCGGGATTCCAGCGCGGTCATGAGCCCAGCGTAAGGGGCGAACCGCCGAATGAACCCTGTCGGAGGGTGGGGCCCGGCTGGTCCGTTGGTCGTACGACCATGAACGGGGTGTGGCAGTCACGTTGCGGCCCGGCCCGCGGCCTTGAGCCGGGCGGTGCGGGGAGCCTACGGTCGGCGTACCGGATCGACCGGATCGGATCGATGGGGTCGGTTCCGGTGACTTCCGACTTGGCCGTGTGCCCGAGTGGTTCAGGGACTCGCCTGCAAAGCGAGTTACGCGGGTTCGATTCCCGCCACGGCCTCTGTGTACGTAGGGGCATCGCCCCCGTGTGTACGTAAGAGCATCGCCCCCGGCCGGCCCCGGCCGGGGATGGCTGGAGGGTGGGCGGCCCTCCACGTACGGAATCTTCAGCCCGTCACCCCCGGGCCGCGTGCGGGCCGCTCGGGACGACGACCAGGCCCTGGCCCGCCGCGGACGGCCGGGGGTGGGCCGGTGGGGCGCCCAGGAGTTCGGCGCGGGTGAGGGCGTGGAGGCGGTTCGCGCTGGCCCGGTAGAAGCGGCGCTGGGTCATACGGCCGAACAGGACGAAGCCCGCGCGGACGACGGGGTTGCGGATCGGCGCCCGCCGGGAGTAGCCGGTGATCAGGAACTCGACCGCACCCGTGTGCGGGTACTTGATGACCTGGTAGAGCAGTTCCCCCTCCTCCAGATGTCCGTCCAGCGTCTGGTAGCCCCAGCCCCAGACCCGCTGCGCCGTGTCGTCCGTACCGCGCCGTTCGTCGGTCACCGAGGTGATCCTGACCCCCATGTCGAAGCGGAGGCCGAGGAAACGGCCCTCCAGCAGGATGTTCCGCCCGAGCAGCGCGTCGTCGCGGCAGTAGAGCGCACGGAGGATGCCCGGCTCCGGGAACTGATAGTCGCGTACGAGCCGGCAGGCGGTCTCCCAGGCGCCGCCCGGCTCAGGGTCGCCCGGCCGCTCACGGGCCAGCGGCCTGCGGAGCGAGTCGACATGCCACCCCTCGTCCCGGGCGGGCGCGCCGCCGGGCGGGAGCGAGTAGTTCACCCGGCGGCCCCGCAGGGAACGCAGTGCCGATGCGGCGCTCTCGCCGTGGAGTCGCCCCTCACGCAGCATGGCCGCCCCTCAGTGGGAGTACTGGAGAACCCCGCGTGGCCGGCACCGGCCGGCCCGCTCCGTCCGCGCTAAACGGTCCGCTCCCGCTGCTCGATCTGGTCGATCAGCTCGATCCGTTCGATCAGCTCGGCTTCGCCGATGGACTGGCCGATGAGCCAGAGCACGGCGGGCCAGAGACCGACGAACAGCGCCCGCCGCTCCGCATTGCCCCGCTCGTCCTGGTCGTATCCCTTGGCCCGCAGCCAGAACCCGATGCAGACCGCGACCGCGGCCATCGAAGCCGCCTCCATATAGACACCGCGCACTCCTGCGCGCCACAGCATCCGCGAGATCCGCACCGTACCTCCCACTGTGTCCAGTAAAAATATGAAGTGAGCGTTTTGAACGTATCGTGACGTTATGACGTCAGCGGATACCGAGCAACCGTTCCAGTTGCCCCCTCGGCGCCGGCTGGGGGTCCTTCTGCGGTTCCCCGCCGGGATGGCGATCACGTCCTGGAACTACCTCTGGCGGATCTGCGCACTGCACCGCAGCGAGGCGCCGGGCGACAGCGGTGATCTGCCGGCCGCCGTCCCCGCCGGCCTGCTGGACCGGCGCAGCCAGTGCCTGGAGGACGGGGTGGGGCCGATGCTCCACCGGCGCTTCTCCGTCCTGATCGAGGGCAGCGAGGCAGGCCCGCGGGAGCTGATGGGCGCAGTCATGGCCGACCTGAACCGGGCGGCTCCGTCGAGCGCCGCCGTGTTCGACAAGACGGCGGGCCACCGGGGGACCGTTCGGGTCGGCGACGAGTACCGGGTGCGGATGCCGGGGCCGTGGGACGGGCCGGTACGTGTACTGCACCGCGACGCGGTGTCGTTCAGGTTCGGCACGCTGCGGGGCCATCTCGAAGCCGGCCAGATCGAGTTCCGGGCCAGGGACGAGGGCGCGCTGCTCGCCTTCGAGATCGAGGCCTGGTCCCGGGCGGGCGACCGGCTGGCGGATCTGCTGTACAACCGTCTCCGGGTGTCCAAGGAGATCCAGTTCAACATGTGGGTGCACTTCTGCCTGCGGGCGGCGTCGATCGCCGGCGGGCGCACCCGTGGCGGCATCACCATCGACACGCGGGTCGTCCCGGCGGCGGACTGCCGGGAAGTATCTGCGGGGTGACGGCCCCGCTCAGGTCATGACCCGGCAGCAGGCCCGGCCCACCCCGGGGCTCATGGCCCACCCCCGGGGCTGCTGGCCCACCCCCGGGTCTCATGCCCCACCCCCTGGGCTGCTGGCCCACCCCCCGGGGCTCATGCCCCACCCCCTGGGCTACTGGCCCACCCCCCGGGGCTCATGCCCCGCCCCTAGGGCTCCGGCCGCGTCGTCGGCTGCTCCGTGTCCTCCACCCGCTCCGAACCGCCCCGCTCCGGCCGCGTCGTCGGCTGCTCCGTGTTCCCGGTCCGCCCCGCCCCGCCGTGCCCCGGCTCACCCCGTGCCGCCTGGACCATCGACCTCAGGTGGTCCTCGTCCTCCGACGAGAGCGACGTCTGGACCAGCTGGCCGCCGAACGGCGCCAGCTCGGCCACGACCTTGTCGGTCGCGTCCGACTGGGCCAGGGCGAAGACCGCCGCGGCCCCCGGGCGGAGGTTCGAGCTGATGTCGCGCATGAAGTCGTCGTTCACCCCGGTGTCGCTGACGGCCCCGCCCGCCGCGCCCGCCGCGGCGCCGACCGCCGCACCGAGCAGAGGCGCCAGGAAGAGCAGCCCGATGAGCCCGCCCCAGAGCGCACCACCTGCCGCACCCGTCGCGGTGAGGTTGACGGCCTGGTGCAGTTTGATCCTGCCGTCGGCCTCGCGGCGCTCGACCACGACCACGTCCTCCAGCTCGACGAGGTGCTGGCGGCTCAGCGAAATGAGCTTGTCGCGAACCTGGTTGGCGGTGGCGACGTCGTTGTAGGCGACGACGAACAGATTGCTCATACGGCTGACTCCTACTCACCGGGGCGCACCTCAGGGAGGCACAGGACTCAGCCCACTATAGGAAATATGCCGCAAAGAGGACACGCGGCAGCGGCGTCCGGGTGCCGGAACGAGTGCCGGACCGGGTGCCGGACCTGCCCCGGGCGCCGCCGCCCCCCTCACCCCCGCCCGACCAGCTCCGCCAGTCCCAGCGCCGCCGTACCGAGCCCCCGGGGAGCGGGCGGCCGGTAGCGGGAGCCGGGGCCGCCCGCGAGCAGATCGGCCTCCGTGTACCGGCGGGTCATCCGGTGCCAGTTCAGGATGGCCGCCATCCAGTCCTCCAGCTCCCGCACATAGCTCCGCAGCGCGGCACGGGCCTTCTCGTCCAGCCCGAAGTCCGCACAGACCACCGGGATCTCATGCTCAGCCACATGCCGGAACTGCCGCATGCGCGACACCATCAGATCGTCGACCATCGCCAGTGCGGTCGGGTAGTCGACCGCGAAGAACGCCTGGACGACCAGGACGGCGTTGTGCACCTCACCCTCGAACTCGATCTCCTTCTGGTAGGAGAAGACGTCGTTCATCAGACAGGCGTAGTCGGCGGCCGAACTCTCCAGCGACTTCACCGGACCGCTGCGGAACACCTCCTCCGGGATCAGGTGCCGATGGCCGAGCCGCGCCAGGGACATCGTCAGATCCGAGCCGAAGGTCATCCGGCGCATCTCGATGTAGTCGACCGGTTCCGGGATCCGGTGCTGCGCCTGGTTGGCGAGCTCCCAGAGCCAGCTGGCCGTCATCTTCTCGACGGCCGTACGGAAGGCGCGGCGCGCCGCTTCGTCCATCGGGGCCGCCGTGCGCGCCCAGAGATCGGCCAGCGCCCGTTCCATGACGTTCCCCGGCGCGGGCGCCTCCCCCTCCAGCGGCATGAAGAGCGAGAACCGCTCGTTCTGCGCCTTCGCCCCCGCGAGGTCGCGGCTGCGCCCGTACACCAGTGGGAAGTAGTCGTCCGCGTACGTCCCCCAGGCCAGCCAGCCGGACGCCAGGTCCAGTTCGTCCGCGGTGGCGTCCGGGTCGATGCCCGCGGCGCAGACCGGGAAGTCGAAGCCGGTGAGCTGCCGCTCGTCCCAGATGTCGTCGAGCATCCGCATCCGGTGCGCCCACTCGGTGAGATGGCGCCGCGCGGTCTCCAGATGCGGTGAGAGCGAGAGGGGGAACGGCATGTCGAAGTCCGGCAGCCGGGAGGGGCCGACGTGCTGGTGCGGCACATGCAGATGGTTCCGGAGCCGGGCCGCCCCCGTCTTCCCCAGGAACTGCTTGATGTCCGCGGCGGATGTGCCGAGCCCCACCGGGGCGAGCGGCAGCCCCCGTTCGGCGACTGCGCCGCCGTCGTTCATGTAGCGGCTGGAGCGCATGTGCCACTCATGGCCGCCCGACTGCCAGTCCTGGAGCCCCTTCACATAGGTGAGCGTGTCGGCCACGCCGTCCGGGCCGACTCCGAACTCCACGAAGAGCGGGCCCAGTTCGGTGAAGAAGGTGTTCTCGAACTGCTGGAGCCGCGCGGTGAGCAGATCGTTGACTGCGTCCGCGGCCTCCTGCGTGGTGCAGCCGAGGAAGGTCTCCAGGACCAGTACGCCGTTGCTGAGTTCGCCCTCCTCCTGGATCTCCCGCTCGTACGAGAAGAGGTCGTTGCGCAGATGCACCCCGTCCGAGAACGTGTCCTTCAGGACGCGCAGCGGACGCGATCCCGCGATGGCCGCGGGGACCTCGGCGCCCGTCGCGTACTCGATGAGCCCCGCCGACCAGGGCGCGCCGCCGACCTTGCGCCGCATCTCGATGTACTCGACGGGGTTGGAGACGCGCCCCGCGTTGATATTGGAGAGCTCCCAGAGAGATTCGTTGAGCAGGTTCTCGGTGCTCACGGCGAAACGTTCCCGCCAGTCCATCGACATCCCGGGCACCGTGCGCGCCCAGAGATCGGCGAGGCCCGCCTCCACCTGGTTCCGCGGCTCGGGGAATCCGTCGGCCAGATCCATCGGCATGAAGGCGGGCAGCCGGTCGAGATACGCCTTCCCGCCCTGCCGGTCCTGCGACCGCTTGAACAGCTCCAGGAAGTGGTCGTCGAAGAAGAACACCCACACGTACCAGTCGGTCACCAGGGACAGTTCGGGTCCGCCGCAGTCGGGGTGGGTGTACGCGCAGAGCAGGGCGTAGTCGTGGGAGTCGAGGTCCTGCTCGTCCCAGATCCCCGACCCCTCCAGCATCCCCATGTCCCTGGCCCACTGCTTGGTATGGGCTCTGGCCTCTTCGAGATGGGGATTCAGCCTGGCCGGATGCGGCAGGTAGAACTCCGGCAGTTCAAAAGGCTTTGACACTGACGTTCGGCCCTTTCCCATGAGGTCGCTGATCGGGGCAGCACTACCCCTGCGCGGGAAAGGGCATCCTCCGGCGGGTCCGGATATGCCCATATGTGTGATGTGGGGGCGAAACGGGGGCGGGGCGGGGTGCGGTGTGCTGCGGGCCGGACCCCGCAGGCGGTCGGCAGTGCGTTGCGGCCCGGTGCGGCCGGCCGTCGGCAGTGCGCCGCGGACCGGCCCCGCACGCGCTTCAGCTCGTGACCACCGCGGCCTGCGGCCGGATCGGGAGCCGGCTCACCGGGCGGCCGGTCGCCGCCCGTACCGCCGCCGCCACCGCGGCCGGGGAGGTGACCACCGGCACCGCGCTCGCTGCCTTCGCGCCGAACGGGGCGACCACGTCGCGCTCCTCGATGAGTTTCACGATGCGGATGTCCGGGGCGTCCAGGGCGGTGGGCAGCGCGTAACCGGTCAGGTCCGGGTGGCGCACCACACCCCGTGCCGTACGGAGGTTCTCGGTGAGGGCCGCCCCGACGCCCTGCGTGACGCCCGCCTCGATACGGGCGGCCAGCAGCCGCGGGTTGAGGATCCGGCCGACGTCCTGCGCGACGGCCATCTCCACGACCCGGACGGAGCCCAGTTCGATGTCGACGTCCACCACCGCGCGGACCGCGCAGAAGGCGAGGCCGACGAAGGCGTCGCCCTGGCCGGACTCGTCGAGCGGTTCGGTCGGATGCGGCCGGCACTGGGCCGTCGCCCAGAGCTCTTTGCCGTCCATGGCCTCGGTGACCGTCGTGGAGAGCACCCCGTCGTACGAGGTGATCTTGCCGTCGGCGATCTGGAGCAGTTCGGTGGACATCCCGAACTGGTGGGCCAGCGGCTGGAGGAGCTGGGTGCGGACCATCTTCGCGGCCCGCTCCACCGCGCCGCCGGATACCCAGGTGTGCCTGCCGTGCGTGGCGGGCCCGGCCGGGGGCTGGTCGGTGTCGACGGACGCGACATGGACCTCCTCGATACCGAGGGTGTCCTGGACGATCTGCCGGGCCAGGGTGGAGAATCCCTGCCCGGTCTCGACGGCGGCGCAGATGACCGTGGCGACCCCGTCGTGCACCTTGACCGTGGCCGTGGAGACCTCGTCGGCCCCCTCGGCGCCGAGCATGTGCACCATGCCCAGTGCGTAGCCGACCCCGCGGCGCACCGCGCCCGGCTCGCCCGCGCCCTCCGGTCCTCCGGGCAGCAGCCAGTCGCTGTCGGGGGTGTCCTTGGGCAGTGCGGGCAGCGGGAAGTCCTTGACGGAGCGCAGGAGTTCGGCGACCGGGGCCGGGCAGGTGATGGTCTGCCCTGTGGGCAGCAGATCGCCGGTGGCCAGTACGTTGCGCAGCCGCAGTTCCGCCGGGTCGAGGGAGAGCCGGGCCGCGAGCTTGTCCATCTGGCCCTCGTACGCGGCGCAGACCTGGAGCGCGCCCTCACCGCGGACATGGCCGGACGGCGGGTTGTTCGTACGGACCGCCCAGCCCTCGATGAAGGCGTGCGGCACCACGTAAGGACCGCAGGCGAACGAGACGGCGGCGGCCAGGGACTCGGACGAGGCGTCGGCGTACGCACCCGCGTCGAGGAGGATCTGCGCCTCGACCTTCACCAGGCGCCCCTCGGCGTCCGCGTGGTGGCGGTAGCGGAGCAGGGTCGGGTGGCGGTGGGCGTGGCCGAGGAAGGACTCCTCGCGGGTGGCGGCCAGTTTGACCGGGCAGCCGGTCCGCAGGGCGAGCAGGCCCAGCGGGAGCTGGAAGCTGGTGTCCTCGCGGTCGCCGGTCGCGCCGGGCACCCCGGTCACCACCACCTTGACCCGGTCCGGCTCCAGGCCGAAGCAGGCGGCGGCCAGATCGCGGTCGGTGTGCGGGTCGGTGGACGCGGTGTAGATCTCGACGCCGCCGTCGGGCCGCGGTACGGCGAGCCCGGCCTCGGCACCGATGGGCGCCGGGTCCTGGCGGCCGATCCGGTAGAGGCCCTCGACGACGACCTCACCGGTGATGTCCGGGTCGCCGAAGCGCAGCGGGATGTGGCGGATCAGATTGCCGTCGGGGTGCAGTGGTTCGGCCTCGAATGCCTGCTCCGGGTCGGTGACCGGCTCCAGGACCTCGTACTCGACCGTGATGGCGGCCACCGCGAGGCGGGCGGTGTCCGGGTGGTCGGCGGCGACCGCGGCGATGGCCTCGCCGTGGTGGCGGACCAGTTCGGATGCGAAGACCGGACGGTCGGCGATCGCGCGGCCGTGCGCGGCGTCGCCGGGAATGTCGGCGTGGGTGACGACCGTGCGGACCCCGGGCATCGCGGACGCCTCGGACGTGTCGATGGAGAGGATCCGGGCGTGCGGGTGCGGGGAGCGCAGCACGGCGGCCCAGAGGAGACCCTCGGCCCACAGGTCGGCCGCGTAGGGGAAGGTGCCCTCGGTCTTCGCCCGGGTGTCGGCGGGCGGGAGGGACGCGCCGAGCCCGTGCGCGGGCGGCTCCTGCTCCGGGCCGTCCGCCTCGGGGGACTTCGCGGTGGCCGCGGTGGCCGCGTCGCTGCTCACGCCATGCCTCCGTCGTGCTGCTGCGGGTTGTCGGGCTGCGGGTTGTCGGGCTGCATGCCGCCGGAGCCGGGTGCTGCCTGGTGCGGGATACGGGGTTCTTCGGACACGGCACCCGCCGCCGCGCGCCCGGCGACCACCTCGCCCACCGCGTCCAGCACGCCTCGGTAGCCGGAGCAGCGGCAGAGGTTGCCGCACAGGGCCTGTCTGGTTTCGAGTTCGGTGGGGGCGTGGTTGCCCTCCAGGAGGTCATGGACCGTCATGGCCATGCCCGGGATGCAGAAGCCGCACTGGACGGCTCCGCAGTCGGCGAGGGCGCGCTGGACGTCGGACGGTTCACCGTTGACGGCGAGGCCCTCGACCGTACGGACCTCGGAGCCGGCGGCGGTGGCGGCGGGGACCAGGCAGGAGGCGACAAGACGGCCGTCCACCTGGACGTTGCAGGCGCCGCACTCCCCCTGCGAGCAGCCGTCCTTGGCGCCCGCGAGCCCGAGCCGCTCCCGCAGGACGTAGAGCAGCGACTCCCCGATCCAGGCGTCCGTGACGGGGCGGTCGGTGCCGTTCACGCGCAGGACGTACGAGGCGGGGGTGTGCTCGCTCCAGGCGGCGGGCGGCGCGTCGGACACGGGCGCCGGACCGGGGTCGGCTGTGTTGGGGTCGGCCGTGTTGGGGTCGGCCGTGCCGGGCTCCGCCATATCCCGGTCCGCCGCGCCGGGGACTGCCGCGCCGGGGACTGCCGCAGGGGCGTCCGGGTGGGTGGCGTCCGGGTGCGCGGCCTCGGGGTGCAGCGCGTCAGCGTGCGTGGCCTCGGGGTCCGCCGGGGCGGGAGCGGTGGTCTCCGGACCGTCATCGGCACCGGCCCCGGATGCGGATACGGCGTCCGGCTCCGGGGACTCCACGCCGGACTCCGCCGCACGGGGCGCGGGGATGTCCTGCGGGTCCGGCGCCGGGGCACCGTGCGGCTCGTGCGGGCGGTGCGGCTCGTGCCCGCCGTCGTGTCCGGCCACCCGGTCGGCGGCACCGGCGCCCTCGTCGTCCTGGCCGGATCCGTAACCGCCCCGCGGGCTGCCGGGCTCGTCGGCCGCCGCCACCGGCGCGTCCCCGGCGGACGGCTCGGCGCCCGCCTGCTGCGCGTCCTGTGGGTCGTGCGGTACGGGCGTGCCACCGGCCGGAGTTCCGTGGTCCGGCGCGGGCTCGGCCGGTACGGCCCACGGCGCGGGCGCGCCACCGGGCAGCGTGGCCGGGCGCATCAGCGAGGAGGCGGTGTACTCGCCGGACTCCTCGGGGACATCGCCCTCGGCGACCGGAATCGTCCACTGCCCGGTGAGGTCCCCGCCGTGCTGCTGATGCGGCTGCGGGTGCTGTTCGTGGGAGTGTGGCTGATGCTGCTGCTGGTGCTGCTGGTACGGCTGTTGGCGACCGGACTGGTCCTGCGCGTCCCCGAAGGTCCACTGACCCGTGGCCACCGGCTCCTGCGGATACCCCGGCCCCGGCTGCGGATCCCGTGCGGGCTCCGGCCAGTACGGCGTCTCGGGCACCGACCGGGGCTGTCCGGACTGGTGGGGCGGGCCGGACTCGTAGGGCTGGTAGGACTGGCCGAACTGGTGCGGCGGGTACGCCTGCTGGGGCTGGTGCCCCTGGTCCGTCGGCCGGCCCTGGTCCTGGGCCTGTGGCACCGTCCACTGCCCGGTGGCGGCCGGGTCCGTCCCCGCCGCGGGCGTCAGCGGCAGAATCATCGGCGGTACATAGCCGTGGCCGGGAGCGGCCAGCGGTGCGCCGGACGGGTCCATGCCCTCCGGGAGCTGCACGAACGCGGTGGCCTCCGCGTCGTACTCACCGCCCTGCGGGACCGGCTGCCAGCCGCCGCGGTCGTCGTTGGTGGTCATGAGAGCGCCCTCCCCAGTGCTCGCCGGGCCAGTGCGGCGACGGTCCGCCGCAGGTGCAGTACGGCCGGGGGCAACGGCGGCGCCTCTCCCCCTTCGGGCGGCGGCGCCGCGTCGGGGATGCAGGCGGCGGCGACGTACTCGCCGAAGGCGGTGAGCGCCTCCTGCGCCAGCCCGCGCTCCCCGTCCCAGTCGATGAGCGAGGCGATCCACTGCTCGGCCTCCATCGGCCGCAGCGGCATCGGCGCGACGGCCCCGACCGCACACCGCACCCCGCGCCTTGCCGGGTCCAGGACCACCGCGACCGACGCGGTGGCCCGGCCAGGTCCGGTACGCCCGGTGGCCTTGAGGAAGACCTGCGGCGCGTGCAGCAGCGGTACCCGTACGAAACCCACGAGTTCGGCGGGCTGGAGCATGTCCCGGCCCGCGAGCAGATGCGAGACCGGGGTCTCGCGGCGGACACCGCCAGGACCCGCGACGACCAGCGTGGCCTCCAGCGCGGCCAGCACGGGCAGCGCGTCACCGGTCGGTGCGGCGGTGACGATGTTGCCGCCGAGCGTGCCCGCGTTACGGATCTGCGGCGGACCGGCGGCGCGTGCGGCAGCGGCCAGCGCCGGGATGAGCGCCGCGAAGTCGGGCCGTCCCATCCGGGCGTGGGTGAGGCCGGCGCCGAGCAGTGCGTGGCCGTCCTGGTAGTGCCAGCCACGGATCTCGCTGATCCTGCCGAGTCCGACGAGTCCTGTGGGCCGCAGCAGCCCCGAGTTCACGGCCGCCATCAGATCGGTGCCGCCCGCGACGGGGACGGCGGCAGGCATGGCCGTCAGTGCCGCCACAGCCTCGTCGAGCGACGTCGGCAGCGTCACGGACTGCGCCGCCTGCGGTGCGTGCGTGGTCAACCCAGCTGCCCCTTCCCGGTGTCCCGGTGTCCCGGCTGTCCCGCCTGTTGCGCCGTACGGTACGTGCTCAGAGCCCGGACGTGGCAACTCTGGCACATCTTCCGCACTGCCCGACGGGAGGGTCCGCGAAGGGCAGATCCATCCCTTCCCAGACTGAACGTCCGCATTCACACGGGATTGCCGTGAACTGCCGATTACCTCTCTTCTGCACCCGTTGCCTGAGTTGTTCGGCCCGGCGGCCCATGGTTCCGGACCGCCGGGCCGCTGCCCTCACCTTGCCCGCACACTCACACGTTCGGGGGCTGCCCCTCGATCGGACGTCCGAGATCCGCGGCGGTCAGCCCCTCCGGTGCGGGGCGGCGCTGCGCGGGCAACGGGCCGCCGGGCGGGCGGTACTGGACACCGAGCGCGTCAAGTCGGGCGTAGTGCGCGGCCATCCGCCGGCCGAAGTCCGCGAAGTCCCGGGCCGCCGGTTCCGGCAGCGCCGACCAGGCCACCTCAGCGAAGGCCGCGAGCCTGGGGAACACCTGGTAGTCGACCCGGCTCTGGTTCTCCGTCACCTCGGTCCAGAGGTTGGCCTGGGTGCCGAGTACATGGGCGGCGGCCTCCGGGCCGAGCTGCGGCGGTACGGGCTCGAAGCGGTAGACGTCCTCCAGGGTGCGGACCCAGCCGATGGGCATCGGCTCGTCCTCGCCGCCGTCCTCCCGGAAGTTCAGATACACCTGCTGCTCGGGGCACATGACGACGTCGTGACCGGCCTCGGCCGCGGCGATCCCGCCCGCGTAACCGCGCCAGGAGGAGACCGTCGCGCCGGGCGCGAGGCCGCCCTCCAGGATCTCGTCCCAGCCGATGAGACGGCGCCCCCGGTCGGCGAGCCAGCGGTCGAAGTGCAGGATGAACCACGACTGGAGCTCGTCCTCGTCACGCAGGCCCAGCTCCTTGATCTGCGCCTGGGCGGTCGCCGACGCCTTCCACTGCTCCTTGGGGCACTCGTCGCCGCCGAGATGGACGAAGGCCGAAGGGAAGAGGTCGAGGACCTCCTCCAGTACGCCTTCGTAGAAGCGCAGCGAACTCTCCGTCGGGGCGAGCACATTGGGGTTGACGCCCCAGGTGTCCCAGACGGTGAGGGCGGCCGTGTCGACGACATCGGCGTTGCCCAGCTCCGGATAGGCGGCGATGGCGGCCTGCGAGTGGCCGGGGACGTCGATCTCGGGGACGACGGTGATGTGCCGCTCGGCGGCGTAGGCGACGATCTCGCGGATGTCGTCCTGGGTGTAGTAACCGCCGTGCGGCTTCTCGTCCCAGAGCGGTGACGCCCGGTGGCCCCACTTCGTACGGGCGCGCCAGGCGCCGACCTCCGTCAGCCGCGGATAGCGCTTGATCTCGATGCGCCAGCCCTGGTCGTCGGTGAGGTGGAAGTGGAAGACGTTGAGCTTGTGGGCGGCGAGGAGGTCGAGGTAGCGCAGTACGCCTTCCTTGGGCATGAAGTGCCGTGCCACGTCGAGCATCATGCCGCGCCAGGCGAACCGGGGGCTGTCCTCGATGGCGCAGCCGGGGATCCGCCAGGGGGCGCCGGGCCGCAGCGGAGCCCGCCGGAAGGCGTCCGGCCCGAGCAGCTGACGGAGGGTCTGGGCGCCCCAGAAGAGACCGGCCGCGCTGCCACCGCTCAGCAGGACGCCGTCACCGCCGACGGCCAGCGCGTATCCCTCGGGGCTGCCAACGCTCCCGTCACCGGGCGTACCGGATCCGGGCGCGGGATCGATCCGCAGCCGGATGGCGCCGCCGAGGGTGGCCCCGCCGGAACCCTCACCGGAACCGGAGTCGGGAGAGGAGCCGGAAGGGGGGATGCCGTCACCGGCCCCGGACCGGGAACCGGCCTCCAGGGGCAGCCCCGTCGCATCGCCCAGCACCTGCCGCAGCCACCGGGCGACACCCTCGGTGCCCGGCCCGGCGTCGATCACCGTGCCGGCGTCCAGGGTGAACGCGTCGCCGTCCTGCCCGTCCTGTGCGCCGAGAGGCGCGGGAATCAGATCCATGCGCCCATCCTGCCGGACCCACGGCAAGTGGCATAGACCAATTCGCCGGGCCGGCCGATGACGACGGGGGGCGACACGGGCCGGGCCCCCACGGCGGAAAGCGGTACAGCCGAAAGCCGTACGGCGAGGCGCAGTACGGCCAGACCGGTCCGGCAAGGAGGAGCCCTGCGCACACCGGTCCGGCGAGAAGAGGATCTACGTGGACCAGTCCGGCGGGGCGGCTACTTCTTGCCGCCGTCCTTGCCGCCCTTGTCCTTGTCGCCCCCGGCGCCCATGGACTCGTAGATCTCCTTGCACATGGGACAGACCGGATACTTCTTCGGGTCGCGGCCCGGCACCCAGACCTTGCCGCAGAGTGCGACAACAGGCGTGCCTTCCAGCGCGCTCGCCATGATCTTGTCCTTCTGGACATAGTGGGCGAAGCGCTCGTGGTCGCCGTCGCCGTTCGACACCTGGGGTGTCGGCTCTACGAGGGTCCCCGTACCTGCCCCGCGCTCGGGCTCAAGAGTGCTCATGAGGGCCAAGGGTACTGACTCATTCCGGCTTCAGTTCAGCGAAGGGTCGTCCGGATAGGTGGCGATCATCGCCAGACCGCTCCGCTGGCGCCTCAGCACCGACCGCCACAGCCCGTCCGGGTCGGGCGACGAGACATCGCCGGGCTCCGAATCCACCACGTACCAGGCCCCCTCCGCCACCTCTTCGGCCAGCTGTCCCGGGCCCCAGCCCGCGTAACCGGCGAAGATCCGCAGCGAGCCGAGCGCCGCCGCGAGCAGCTCGGGCGGGGTCTCCAGATCGACCAGCCCGATCGCCCCGTGCACCCGCCGCCAGCCGATGGGGTCGTTGCGGTCGGCCCGGCGCCGCAGCCCCGTGGCCGCGTCGCCCCACGGCCTGCGCCGGGGGGTGGGCTCGTCGATCCCCGGGACCGGCACCGCGTCGCCGCCGCCGCCGTTCCGCGCCCCGCCGGGGATCACCGCGAGGCCCAGCGCCGAGTCCAGCGAGACCGGGCCGCCCTGGAAGACGACGCCGGGCTCCGCGGCCAGCTGCTCCCAGCCCGCCAGGATGTCGCCGACGCCGACCGGGGTCGGGCGGTTCAGCACCACCCCGAGGGAGCCCTCCCTGTCATGGTCGAGCACGAGCACCACGGCACGGCCGAAATTCGGGTCCGCCAGGGCGGGAGTGGCCACGAGCAGCCGCCCTGTGAGCGAGGACACCTCCGTCATGGCACATATGATCCCGCACATTCGCGTTCCGTGGGGCGCGGGGCCCGGAGCTCTCGTCCGGCGCAGCTCAGCGCGGGAGGAGCACCGCCCCGCGGGCCGGACGGCGGGGACGCCGGGCGGCGGCGCGCCGTGACCGGACCCGCACGGAGCGTGTTGTAGCGAAGTCATGACGCACGACAGCCCCCCTTTGCCTTATGGAAGGGGGCCGTTCGCCCCTTACCCTTTGAGACTGCCCCTCTGTCCACCCTCCTCCACCGGAACGCGAGATTCATGACCGGCACTGGCACCGACGATGTCCTGCTCGTCCACGGCGGTAACCCGCTTGAGGGCGAGATCCGCGTTCGCGGCGCGAAGAACCTCGTGCCCAAGGCGATGGTCGCCGCCCTGCTCGGCAGCGGTCCGAGCAGACTGCGCAATGTGCCCGACATCCGGGACGTACGCGTCGTGCGCGGCCTGCTCCAGCTGCACGGGGTGACGGTCCGCCCCGGTGAGGAACCGGGCGAGCTGGTCCTCGACCCGTCGCACGTCGAGAGCGCCAACGTCGCGGACATCGACGCCCATGCGGGCTCCTCGCGCATCCCGATCCTCTTCTGCGGCCCGCTGCTGCACCGGCTGGGTCACGCGTTCATCCCCGGTCTCGGCGGCTGCGACATCGGCGGCCGGCCGATCGACTTCCACTTCGAGGTGCTGCGGCAGTTCGGCGCGACGATCGAGAAGCGGGCGGACGGCCAGTACCTGGAGGCCCCGCAGCGGCTGCGCGGCTGCAAGATCCGGCTGCCGTACCCGTCGGTGGGCTCGACCGAGCAGGTGCTGCTGACCGCGGTGCTCGCCGAGGGCGTCACCGAGCTGTCGAACGCGGCCGTGGAGCCGGAGATCGAGGACCTCATCTGCGTCCTGCAGAAGATGGGCGCGATCATCTCGATGGACACCGACCGGACGATCCGGATCACCGGTGTCGACCAGCTCGGCGGCTACAACCACCGGGCGCTCCCGGACCGTCTGGAGGCCGCGTCCTGGGCGTCGGCCGCGCTGGCGACCGAGGGCAACATCTATGTGCGCGGCGCCCAGCAGCGCTCGATGATGACCTTCCTCAACACCTTCCGCCGGGTCGGCGGCGCCTTCGAGATCGACGACGAGGGCATCCGCTTCTGGCACCCGGGCGGCCCGCTCGACGCGATCGCGCTGGAGACGGACGTCCACCCCGGCTTCCAGACCGACTGGCAGCAGCCCCTGGTGGTGGCGCTGACGCAGGCGAGCGGCCTCTCCATCGTGCACGAGACGGTGTACGAGTCCCGGCTCGGCTTCACGTCCGCGCTGAACCAGATGGGCGCGCACATCCAGCTCTACCGCGAGTGCCTGGGCGGCTCGGACTGCCGCTTCGGCCAGCGCAACTTCCTGCACTCGGCGGTCGTCAGCGGCCCCACCAAGCTGCAGGGCGCCGATCTGGTCATCCCCGACCTGCGCGGCGGCTTCTCGTACCTGATCGCCGCACTGGCGGCCCAGGGCACGTCCCGGGTGCACGGGATCGATCTGATCAACCGGGGCTACGAGAACTTCCTCGACAAGCTGATCGAACTGGGCGCCAAGGTGGAGCTGCCGGGAGCGGCACTGGTCTGAGGGCGGATACCCGGCCGAACTCCCTCCAGGGGTCCCTGAGTTGTGCGGGACCGCTCAGGCCGCTGCCTTCTTCCGGGTGCGGACGCCGGCCGGGGTGGTGAGCAGGAGCGGCGGCCCGGTCGTCCTCACCGTGGGCAACTCCTTCCGGGCCGGCCCCCTGGCCCGTACCGCACCTGAACAGAGAGGCAAGCCCTCATGACGCTCCCCGTGGCGCTGCTGTGCGACATGGACGGCACCCTGGTCGACACCGAGCACGCCTGGCTGGAGACGGTCGCCCGGCTGCTCAGGGCCGAGGGTGTCCCCGCAGGCCCGGGTGTCGTGGCGGCGTACGCCGGGGCCGCGGTGGCCGACGCGGCGGAGCGCGCGGTCCATGAGCACGGTGTCGGTCTGACGGTGGCGGAGACGGCGGCCCGTCTGGACCGGGACTTCACGGCCGGTGTGGCCTCCGGGGTCACCGTGCAGCCGGGCGCCCTGCGCCTGCTCGACCAGGCGGCGGCGCTGGGTGTCGCGGTGGCGCTGGTCACCGCGTCGGAACGGCATGTGGCCGACATGGTGCTCGACGCGCTCGGTGCGCACCGGTTCGCGGCGTCCGTGGCCTCGGGAGAGTCGGCGCGGGGAAAGCCCCATCCGGACCCGTATCTGGCGGCAGCGGCGGCGCTGGGCGTGGACCCGGCCCGCTGTCTGGCCGTCGAGGACACCCCGACCGGGGCCACGGCGGCGCTCTCCGCAGGCTGCCGGCTGCTGGCGGTCCCCTCGGTCCCCGGCATCGCCGCAGGGCCGCGCACCACCCTCGTCACGTCCCTGGCGACGGTGGACCTGGAGACGTTCCGGGAGAGCTGAGTCCGGGAGAGCCGAATCCGGCTGAGTCCGGTCCTGACATGACGGAGGGCGGCCACCCTGACCGGGTG
>NZ_JBHYWP010000141.1:0-17179 GCF_042751845.1 Streptomyces sp. NPDC059398
GCCCGGACCAGCTTGGTCCGGGCCGCCCCGTCGTCGTGGGACGCGTGAGGCGGGCCGGATCAGATCCGCACCTGCACGGCGCGGGCCAGCCGGTCGTGCAGGCCGCGTCCGTCACGGTCCCAGATGAGTGCGGGGATGGCCACGCAGAGCAGCAGACTGCGTACGAAGACCCGGCCGGTGCCGAGGCGCCCGCCGCCCTCCGCGACGACCCGCAGCCGCAACAGGCGCTTGCCCGGCGTGAATCCGACCGTCGAGACGGTGAGCAGGCTCAGTACGAAGAAGACCAGCAGGGCCCAGTTGCCCGCCGACTGCTGGCCGCCGCGCGAGATGAGCCCGTATGCGATAAGCATGCAGAGTGCCCAGTCGATGAAAACGGCCGCGAAACGGCGGCCCAGCGGCGCGATGGCGCCCGGCCCTTCCTCCGGCAGACCGAGCCGCTTGCCCCGGTAGCCGAAGTCGGCGCCCATCTCCTTCGCGGCCTCACCCGGTCCGGAGAGCCACGATCCCACTGCTTGCCTGTTGTCCACCCGACCACGGTACTGCGGCCCCGGTCCGATCCGTACGGTCGGGGGTCGTCGCAGCGGTGGCGCACCCGGCCCGGTTAACTTCAGCGAAACAAATGGGTCATGCTTGAGAAATCCGCTGTCCCTATGGTCGGGTCCAGCTTGTGCCACCGCCCTGGCCCCGTAACGAGCCGCAACCCCGCCCCTCCCGGGTCGGGAGTAGGAGGAGTTGGATGTTCCAGAACGCCGACGACGTGAAGAAGTTCATCACCGACGAGGACGTCAAGTTCATCGATGTCCGGTTCTGTGACCTGCCCGGTGTGATGCAGCACTTCACCATCCCGGCGGCGGTCTTCGACCCGGATGAGGAGCTTGCGTTCGACGGCTCGTCGATCCGCGGCTTCCAGGCCATCCACGAGTCCGACATGGCGCTCCGCGCGGACCTGTCGACCTCCCGGGTCGACCCCTTCCGCCGCGACAAGACCGTCAACATCAACTTCTTCATCCACGACCCGATCACCGGCGAGCAGTACAGCCGTGACCCGCGCAACGTGGCGAAGAAGGCCGAGGCGTACCTCACATCGACGGGGATCGCCGACACCGCGTACTTCGGCCCCGAGGCCGAGTTCTACGTCTTCGACAGCGCCCGTTTCCAGACCTCGGCGAACGAGAGCTTCTACCACATCGACTCCGAGGCCGGCGCCTGGAACACCGGTGCCGAGGAGAACAACCGCGGCTACAAGGTCCGTTACAAGGGCGGTTACTTCCCGACCCCGCCGGTCGACCACTTCGCCGACCTGCGCGCCGAGATCTCCCTGGAACTGGACAAGAACGGCCTCCAGGTCGAGCGCCAGCACCACGAGGTCGGCACGGCCGGCCAGGCCGAGATCAACTACAAGTTCAACACCCTGCTCGCCGCCGCCGACGACCTGATGCTCTTCAAGTACATCGTGAAGAACGTCGCCTGGCGCAACAACAAGACCGCGACCTTCATGCCCAAGCCGATCTTCGGCGACAACGGCTCGGGCATGCACGTCCACCAGTCCCTGTGGTCCGGCGGATCACCGCTCTTCTACGACGAGCAGGGCTACGCGGGCCTCTCCGACATGGCCCGCTACTACATCGGCGGCATCCTCAAGCACGCCCCCTCGCTGCTGGCCTTCACCAACCCCACGGTGAACTCCTACCACCGCCTGGTCCCCGGCTTCGAGGCCCCGGTCAACCTGGTCTACTCCCAGCGCAACCGCTCGGCCGCCATGCGGATCCCGATCACCGGCTCGAACCCGAAGGCCAAGCGCGTCGAGTTCCGCGCCCCGGACCCCTCGTCCAACCCGTACCTGGCCTTCTCCGCCCTGCTGATGGCCGGCCTGGACGGCGTCAAGAACAAGATCGAGCCGGCCGAGCCGATCGACAAGGACCTCTACGAACTGGCCCCCGAGGAGCACGCGGGCGTCGCCCAGGTCCCCACCTCCCTCCCGGCCGTCCTCGACGCCCTGGAAGCCGACAACGAATACCTCCAGGCCGGCGGCGTCTTCACCTCCGACCTCATCGAGACCTGGATCGACTACAAGCGCACCCAGGAAATCGCCCCGATCCAGCTGCGGCCGCACCCGCACGAGTTCGAGCTTTACTTCGACCTCTAAAACGTGGGGTCGGGTGACCTTGACCGGAGGCCCTGGAACGTGAGGTGACCTGCGGAAACGCTGTTCAGCGTTTCTCGTTGGTACCGCTCGCTTTCCAGGCTCTTGTGCACCGGGTGTGCACCGGACCGGCAGAATCCTGACTGAGCGTCAGAGTCATTCGATGAGGGCTGCTCCCCTGATGCCAGGGAAGCAGCCCTCATTACGTTGCAGCGGGTCTTGAGCCTTAACGATCTGCTCATCGAGCTATCCTGCGGGCACGGATCTTGCGTAGTACCTGCTCCAAGGGCTCGCTAAAGCCAACTAGGTGCACCTGGGTCCCATCGACCTCGATAAGCCCAATGTGCCGAAAAGCAAGTAGCTCGTCGACAGTCGCTGGCTCAACGTCGAAGTAGGACCGAAGCTTACTCAGCCGATCGAAGCCAGGGGCTTCTTCTGACGCGGACCTGGCGATTACGCGAGCAAGATCGACGGCGGGGCCCTCGTCGCTCCACGTCTCCGTGTAGCCCCCTTGCGGGAAGTCGTTGGAAGTGCACCCGCTGCGAAACTCTCGCGCAGCGCGCAGCACGAAGTCTTCAACTGTCAGCGCGGCTTCCCTGTTCGGCACCTCCTGCTGCTCAAGCAGGATCCCGCCCCGGGCCTCGTGAGAGGAAATCCTGTCGTGCCTTACCTCGGTGCTAGTAATACCGACTTTGTACGCACGGAGCGCGGGAAAATGCATTACGTAGACGACATGAACGGCATCCGGGTCTGCGGCTTCGGCGCAGCTGAGACAAGGGGCCACACGGCTCTTGAGCTCGGAGATCGAAATGTTGCGCTCGGCACCGCAGTCCATGCAATGTGCCGCAACTCGCTGACCGAATCGGGCATATCCACTACAGTCGCGCACCAGCCCATGTGCCCGGAAGAACTCTCTCTGCCATGAAGCCAATGGTAGAGAGAAGCAGTACGAACACCGGCTACGGTCAGGATCGCTTAGGCAGCCGAGGGTCTGCGACACACTCCGCTGGGCCGCAGTGCCGCACATGACGCACTCAACCTCGACCAACGACCACACGTGCTCCATCCGTTCAGCGAGCCCAGCGGCATCCGACACCTCCTCGGCCGGACTGCGTACAAGGAAGTCCTCCCCCAGGACAATCTCTGCCGCTTGCTCAACGGTGATGTCCCACTTCGCGGGCTCGCTCACCAGCCCCTGTTCGTACATCTGACGGCACGAGCACCAGTCGCAGTATCGGGTGATGCTGTTGCGGACCTCGGTGTAGGGAACGCGGTCAGCGCGATCACATTCAATGCAGACACACTGACGCGCTTGCCCAGAAGAAACGTATGGCTCGATGGGATTCCAGCCAAGTTGCAGGTATCGGCTGTCGATACAGCCGATACATCGGCCCGGTTTCCCCTTTCGATTGGCGCTATCCCCGGTCTGACACTCCGGGCACCTTCTCTCTGCCGCCATGCGTCTCCCCCACACAGTTCGAATGCTCGGGTCAGCACCGTAGCTGCAGCCACTGACAGTGGAGGCGCGGCTCCTACTGCCAGCCGTCGAGGGAAACCTGCGACCCGTCGGCGAGATAGCGGTGGAGAGCGCTGGCTGTAGTGTCCACGAACTGCTCTGGGATGGCATGCGCATCCATCCACCCCACCTGAGCGTGCTTACGCGGCTCCCGGTTCTCCGGCTCGCCGGACCACTCGTGCGCCGCGAAGACGACGGTGAGGAAGCCGTTCGGGGCCTCAACTCCCCACGCCCCGTGAATGATGTGGGCGACTTTCAACACCTCCGGCTTCACGACCAGGCCCGTCTCCTCGTACAGCTCGCGCACCGCAGTCTGCGTAATCGGCTCCCCCGGTTCGCTCTTGCCGACCGGAAGGTCCCACTTGCCCTGGGCGAACTTGGCGTTCTCGCTGCGCTGGAGGAGGACGACTCGGTTGGTGGCCTTGTCGTGGACGATGACGGCCGCGACCAGCAGGGTCATCGATTCGAGCGCCGGCTTGAGTGCTTGGGAGCGGTCGTCGGTCTGCTGGGCCACGGTGTTCCCTTCGTCGGGCGGGTTGTTGGGCATGTTAGGCGAGGGCCTCGCGGGCGCGGCGAGCGAGATCGGTGGCGCCGGGGACACGGCGGCGCTGATAGATGGCGAGGGTTGAGCGGATCGAGGTGATCGCCTTGCGGGTGCGGTCGGAGGTCATGCCCTCCATGAGGACCAGAGCTTGAGTCCAGGCAGCGACGGCTTCGTCGGCGCGAGCCTGGGCGGCGAGGCTGTCGCCGAGGTCGGCGTGGGTGAGGGCGTGGACGCGCTTGTACTTCGTCGGATCCCAGCGCATGAGGGCATCGCGGTGCTGTTGCTCGGTGCCCACGTGGTCGGCGAGGTCAGTCAGGGTGCGGGCGGTGTGGCTCGCCACGGTGCCGGCGGCGGGGCCGCTCACGCGGGAGTAGCTGGGCTGGGGGCCGTCGTCACGTAGGAGAGCGTTCTCCGCTGCGAGCAGGGCGCGTGCGGCCAGGGGGTTCTCGCCGACGGCGGCGTAGGCGCGGGCGTGGGTGATGTGGAGGAGGGCTTCGGTCTGACCGTCGATATGGCCGGCGCCTTGGGAGAGGGCGGCTTTGGCGAGGTCGACGCAGTGGTGGGGCTGTTTGAGGCTAAGGGCCTGGTGGGCGAGGGCGCGCATCATCCAGGCTGCGTGGCCGTGGGGGTCGGCTTCGCAGGCGAGCCGGTAGCCGACCTGGTAGTAGCGCTGGGCGGCGCCTTCCTGGCCGAGGTCGTGGTGTTTCCATCCTGCGAGGTAGGCGAGTTCAGCGACCGCGCCGAACGCAGCCCGACGTAATTCGTCGCCGGGAAAGCGGCCCCGCAGCATGGGGGCGGCTGTGTCTGCGAGGTACGCGGTGACCGTGGTCAGGCCGTGGCCACCCCCCAGGCGCTCGTCGGCCGCGGTGATCTGCCGTACGACGTCTACGTCCTCCACCCCAACTACGGATGTGCCGGTGCGGGCGCGGAGCATGCGGGCGGTGGCCTCGTGGTCGTAGCCGAGCGGCATGGCGACGCCTGCGGTGGTGAAGGCTGCGATGGCAAGGAAGCGGCGGCGCTCGACGTCTGCGCGGCCCAGGTCGGTGACGGCGAGTACGGGATCGGAGTCCGGCGGCGCTTCGCCGTCACCGGCGTGGATGCCGATCTCGGTCATGGTGATCGTGCGCCCTGCTCGGCGGGACAGCGCCTCGGCCAGGTACTGGCCAACCCGGCCAGAGGGGGTGCGGGTGCCGTTCACCCAGTGCGAGATGGCCGACTTGTTGGTCTGGAGGATCTCGCCGTTCTCGGCGGCGATGCGTCGCACCTCCCTGGCGAGGGCTTCGTAGGTGCAGTCGACCGCTTCGATGACGTCGCGCATATGGGAGTTGGGGTCTCTCCGCGCCGCCACGACCGCCTCCACTCCGGAGCTGTAAACCGCGTATACCGCTTCACCTACCTTCCACCGTACCCACTGAGCGTGACCACCGGTTCACTTATCAGCAGCCGCCCGGAACGGTCTGACCGTGATCCAGGCTCCCCCTTGGACCGGGCGGCTTCCCGAAGTTCCGTACGCCCACTCCAGGTTCGGGCATTCCTGTGCCCGGCCTTAGCTGAACAGAGACGGAGAAACGGTGACCACTATCGACGGCGCGGCCATCACGGTCGAACTGCCTGATGCCTTCGACCCTCGCTGGAGCCGCCTGCCCGGCATCCAGGTCGACGACCGACGGCTCACGATCGATCCGGCCAAGTACTTCTTCCGCTTCGAGTCCCACACCTGGCTCGTCGTCGACTGGGAGCTGGTCAAGTCCCAGCTCCTCGGTGTGGACGAGACGACCGAGAGCGCGGTCGAGCAGCTCGCGCTCGACTTCATCAAGAACCACGGCGAGTCCACCACCGCCGCCGCTCGTGTCCTGGCCACCGCGTATGAGGTGTATGCCTACCTCTTCCGCGACGAGCACCTCACCGGCCTCGGCCTCCCCCAGATCACCACCGACCACCTGCGGATGCTCCGCGAGGCGGCCACGCTCATGGCACTCAACAAGGTCGAGCTCGACGGGCACATCTCCAACGTCGGACCGTGCTGGTTCTTCCCCGCCGCCACCTCTGTCGTCTTCGACCTGGACGACGAGACGGGCGGGATGCTCGACGAGGTGTACCACGGCGGGTGGTTCAACGAGCACCGGCGGATCGAGTCCATCAAGGCCCACACCGCGCTCGGAGGCCGACTCGTGCACGGCTGCCAGTCCGTGCCGGACCAGTCCGGCGGCGTTGTTGCGCCCTACGGTGCGTCGATGGCCGACTTCCGTGACGATCTAGCCCAGTTCAAGGCTGGGTGGATCGAGCAGGTCTACTCCCACCGTGTGACCGGCAACCCTGCCGCATAGCCCTTCGAGGAGGCTCCGGGGCGGGATGCCACCGCGACACTCCTCCCGCCCCGGACGCCTTCATCCCCGTACAGGAAATCCAGGAGCACTCCCCATGGACGAGTCCCTCAGCGTCGAACTCCTCCACAACCTGTGCACCGCCACAGGACGGCCTCTCCCCACTCGCGAAGCGGTGCGGGTTTGGTCGATGTCCGGCGTCGAACGCGTTACCTTCCCCGACCACACCACCGCGATCTTCAAGTACGCCAAGCGCCCCTTCGACAGCGAGGGCCAGGTCCTACGCCTAGCCCACACTCTCGGTATTCCCGTGCCCAAGGTGTACGCCTCGGCCGTACGCGACGGCCGGCTCGGCATGCTCCTCGAAGATCTTGGCCTCGCGGTGCGTGAGGCTGATGACCTCGACGGCGCCGCAGCAGCGGTCGTCGTGCACAGCGCCCGCACCGCACCGGCGCTCTCCCTCCTCGACGAGGAGCGGTTGCGTACCCTCCCCGGCCGTGCCCTCGACCACCTCCACGCCCTGCGCAAAGCCGACCGCTGGGCAGCCGAAGACACCGACGACATCGAGCAGGCCCTCGACCTCCTCGCCCGAGCCGCACCGCACCGCGCGACCGGTGCCACGCTCGCCCCGTTCGGCTGGGTGCACTCCGAGTTCCACCCCACCAGCCTCCACATCGGTCACGGCAACACCTGGCGCCTACTCGACTTCGCCCGCGCCTTCACCGGCCCCGGCCTGCTCGACCTGGCCAGTTGGCACGGCACCGTCGAGGACCCCGACCCAGTGCGTCTGCGCGCCTTCATCGAGCAGTACGTGGCTGCGGGCGGCTCGCCTGACGCTCTCGCCCGGCGCGGTGAACTCCCTAGCGAGCAATGGTCGTTGGGATGGCAGCGCATCTGGAGCGTGGAGTGGTTCATGGAGCAGGCGGTCCGTTGGATCAACGACCCCGCCACCGACCCGGCGTACATCAAGGTCGTACGCCGCCATCTCACTGACGTCCTCCACCTCCTGGAGGTCTAGGAGGTCTAGATGCCCACTGCACCAGCGCCCTCTCCCTGGCACGCCCACGCCCTGCAACGCACCGCCACCGCGCCAGCCGAACCCCTCCCAGTCCCCGCCCGGATGGAGTGGACCACCCGCCCGGGTCTCGGCCCCGGCGCGGAGATCCTCGGCACCGACCTCGCCCACCGCCGCATCCTCGAACTCGGCTGCGGCCCCGGCCACAACGCCGCCCACCTCGCCACCCGCCGCGGCGCCCGCGTCACCGGCGTCGACCTCGTCGGCATCCAGATCCGCCGAGCCCGTATCCACTACGGCCGCCTCTCCGGTCTCACCTTCGCCGCCGGTCACGGCCTCCACTACCTCCAGGCGACAGACGAGCACTTCGACGCGATCTATTCGGTCTTCGGTGCAATCGGCCTCGTTCCGCCGAACCTCCTCCTGCCTGCCGTCGCAGCCCACCTCAAACCCGGCCGTACCCTCGCCTTCACCGTCCCTCATCCCCAGCGCGGCGGTCGACGCCCCGCCATTGACGATCGGCCTCGCCGCGACCACGTCACTCTCCCCGACCGCACCCGGCTTCCCCTGGTGCGGTGGGAGTTCGACGCTCAGCGATGGGAGCAGCACCTCGCCCGTGCCGGCCTCTGGCTCACCTCAGCGCAGGACTTCCACGATGCTCGCCACGGCCCGTGGCCGACCACTCTCTTGATCACCGCGCGCAAGCTCTGACCCGCCCCTCGCCCGAGCCGGAGGAACCGATGCGCCCGCCCTACCTCTTGATCGACATCGACGGTGTCCTCATACCGTTCCCGCACGCGGACGGGGCCACTCCACCCAGTCACGTCCGCTACGACGTCGTACCTGCCGGTCGCCCGCCCGAGACTCCCGTTCCGGTGTGGCTGAACCCGGAGCACGGACCGATGCTCACCGACCTCATCCGCATGAGGCTGGTCGCCCCGACGTGGTGCACCAGCTGGCGCCACGACGCCATCACGCTGATCGGTCCCCTGCTCGGTATGCCCACCTTCCCGTACGTCGATCTGCCCCGCCCGAACATCACCACCAGCCACCCCAACGGCTACCTCTGGAAACGCGACCACGTCGACGCGTGGCTCGGCGACGCACCGGCCGCCTGGATCGACGACGACTTCACCGATCTCGACCACGCCTGGGCGACCGCACGCGCCGCTCGCGGGTTTCCCACCCTGCTGGTTCAGCCCGACCCGTACGTCGGCCTGCTGCCCGAGCATCTGGCGGCAGTGCGGGACTGGGCAGCGGTCCCGCATTCGGCGAAACGGGCCGCTTAGGGCCCCTAGCCCAAATAGTGAGGTGGAGACCGCCGATGTCCAGAGTCGACACTTCGGTCGTCAGCGTCGATAGGCCCTGTTCCGCGGGGGTTGCACGCCTCACTGCTGGGATCTGCTCCTGTTGCGCTGCAGATGCGACGTGCATCGTGCTCGACCTGCGTGCCACCTGCACGCGCCGCTGGACTACTCAGAACCGACGCCATCACGTACCAACGGCCGGTCGCGGGGACAGCTCTGCCAGGCGCCCGCACCTTCCGATTGCTGGCTCAAGCGCAAGACGTTGGTGTAGCGTCTTTCCAGCGCTGCTGCGGCAGTGCGTCTCGCTACACCCGGTCCCGGCGCCGGAGCGAGCAGTGGGCTCTTGAGAGTCACCCGCAGTGGCAGTCAACACGTATCAGGACATCCGAACTGTCTCTCCTGCCGTCGCCGGGCGGTAAGTGGAAGGGGCAAGGTATGTCCAGATCACGCAATACCAACCGTCTGGCCAAGAAGATCCGCGACCAGACGCCACTGACGCTCTCAACCGCTTCCAGGCTGGCCCAGCAGGCCGATGTCTATCTTGGGACCTCGATCGTAGATTCCCCTGATCCCCGTCAGCGCCGTCTAGAAGCACATGTGGCCCATGTGTTGGCCACCGGCTTCAAGGATCACCAGCTCAACGGTGCTCTTCTTGGAGTTCGAGAAGCAGAGCCGGAGGCTAAGGGTGTAAAGCTGACCCTGGAATCGGACATGGCGAACGAGGTTCTTCGTGAGCTTCTCCCGCGGTTCGATCACATCTACGGTGGCATCCGCGGTGTCCCCGGGCTGCGCGTGCGGGAGAGCGAAGGGCAATTGATTCTCCACGACGCGATCAGCTCGGCTCACGTCATCGTGACGCGCGCCGACGGTGGCACCATCCGCCTGCCGTCTGCGCGCGACGACGAGGTGCTTCTGTGGAAACGGCTTCCCCGTGGCCTCTCCCGCGACGAAAAGCAGGAGGCTGAGGAGTGGACAGACTCAAGAGGGATCAATGACCTGCGGGTGCGAGACTTGCTGTTGAGTCGGATTCTGCGCTGCCCAGCTTTGGTCAACAGGACTGCTGAGCCACACGGATTCGCCAACTGCTATACACATCACGCCGGTGACCTGGTGATCGAGTGGTGTTGCGGTGACACCGTGGAAACACTCTGTGCGGTCCTCTTGGCCCACGGATTCCTTGATGAGGTGCCTCGGGCGGACACGATCGAGCTGATTTCCAGTCACTCTGCTCATCTCGGTGATCGCACAGTGATTTTGAATCGGCACGGGTCATGTTTGTACGGCCGCAACGCGGAAAAAATCGCCGAGTCCATCAGGAAGGGTTACGAGTCATGACCCCGTCCGGGGTGGCACTCATCCTACCGGCCTGCATGGTCATCGGAGTTGTCGCACGCTACGTGCGGGACCTGTCGGTGCTTCGCCGCCTGGAGCGGCTGCTGGACGGCTGTGACCAGCGACAACGAGTTGAGGTCTGTCGGATCCTTGCGGCCTCGTTGCACACGGTCGGGAGAGCGGAGTTGCACGGCGAGCAACCACTCACCGAGCCAGTAGAGCGGTAAGGCTGTCGAGCTGCGGAACAATCCGGTGCGCACCCGTAGTGCACCGGCAATCGCCCGGCACTTCCCGTGCTTCCCATTGGCGCCACTCGCCCTCCGGCCTTCTGCGCGTCGGACACGTACGCGCCGGGCCCCGGGCACAGTTCCTGATGGCATACCAGTTCATTGGTGAGGGCTGTTTCCCTGGTCAGCAGGGAAACAGCCCTCGCCGCGTTGGAGGGCCGACGGCTCTCGCTCGGGCGTCGCGCGAAGCGTCTAGGGTCGGGGCCATGGATCACGAGCCGATGCGACGAGTTGCTGAGTTCCGCGAGGTGTTCGACGGTGGGACTGCGGCCGAGCGCCCCGAAGTGGCCGAACACCGAAGGACGTTGCTGACCGAAGAGGCACGGGAGGCTGCCGAGGCCCTCACGGTTCTGGCGAAGACCCTGGAAAACGGTGAGGACCCGGTGGTCGCGTACAGGGCGGTGGCCAAGGAACTGGCCGACGTCCTCTATGTCACCTACGGAGCCGCGGATGCGCTGGGGATCGATCTGCCGGCCGTCTTCGTCGAGGTCCACCGGTCCAACATGAGCAAGCGCGACGCTGACGGGCGGGTGGACCGCCGGGCCGACGGCAAGGTGCTCAAGGGGCCCTGCTACCGGCCGCCGGCACTCGACGGCATCGTCGAGTGGCCGTCGACCGGTTCCTGAGCGTTTCGCACGGCTTTCGGCTTTCGGCTTTCGGCTTTCGGCTTTCGGCTTTCGGCTTTCGGCCGGGTTCGGCGGCCCTCGTGCGTGTGCGTGTGCGCGTGCGCGGCCGTGCGCGGCCTCCGTCAGAGCAGGTGCTGGGCCCGGAGGTCCGTTACGTACTTGGTGATCAGGTCCTGTGACAGATGGGGGATGTCGTTCTCCTCGTTGAGGGCGGCGGCCCGGACCGCCGTACGGAAGCGGTCCGCCGGGAGGGCGGAGCCGGGCACGGGGGCCTCCGGCTTCGTGAAGGCGTGCAGCAGGGGGAGCAGCGAATGGTGCCGCTGCCGGTCGGGGAGGCCGCGCAGGGCGGTCTCGAAGCGGTCGAGCCACTCGTCGTAGTCGTCGATGCGCTCCAGCGGGTGCCCGGCCGCCACCAGCCAGTCGACGCAGGTGTCGAGCGAGATTCCGTCCTCGTGCGGGTTCACGACGTTGAAGGTGCGGTAGCCCTCCCGGGCGCCGTCGCCCAGCGAGGCGATGGCCCGTGCCGTGAAGTCCACGGGGAGCCCGTCGTAGTGCCCGCCGCCGCCTTGCGCTCGCGACGCGCCGTCGGCCCGGTCACCCCCGCCGCCGCCGTGGCCGGTGTCGCGGGCGTAGAAACTGCCCGGGGCGATTCCGGTCGCCAGCAGGCTGAGCAGGAGGCGGGTGAAGACGTCCGGGATGTTCAGCTGGCCGCGGTAGCGCGGGTGGGCGAGGATCAGGTTCGAGCGGAACACGGCGACCGGGAGGCCGTACGTGTCGTGTGCCTCGCGCAGCAGTACCTCGCCGGCCCACTTGCCGGCCGCGTAGCCGTTCGCGTAACCGCTGTCGAGGTCGCGCGTCCCGCAGGCCGTGCGGATGTCGGCCGTCTCGTCGGCCGCGGCCTCGCTCCCGAAGACGACGGCCACCGTCGAGAGAAAGCTGAACTGCTTGATCCGGGAGGTCACCGCCAGCCTGATCAGTTCGGCCGTGCCCAGCACATTGGGGCCGAACTGCTGTTCGTACGGCAGGACATGGTTGACGAGTGCCGCCGGGTGGACGATGAGGTCCACGGTGTCGGCCAGCCGCTGCCAGGTCTCCTTGTCGAGCCCGAGGCCGGTCTCCGCCACATCGCCCGCGACCACCTCCAGATGCCCGGCGGCCAGTTCGTGATAGTGCCGGAGGAGTGCCGGGTCGCCGCTGTCGAAGGCGGCGTCGAGCCGTGCCCGGGCCTGTTCGTCGGTGCTGCCGCGGACCAGGCACACCAGCATGCCGCCCCGCTCCGCGACGCGCTCCAGCCATTCGAGGCACAGGAAGCGGCCCAGATAGCCGTTGGCGCCGGTCAGCAGGACGGTCCGTGGCCGGGGCAGTGGTCCGGCCGGCCTGCCGGGCTGCGCCACGGCCTCCGTGCCGAAGAACGCGTCCATCGTCAGATCGCCCGCCGACAGACGGGTCGCGCCCGGTCCGTGGACGCTGTCGGCGGTCGGGCGGTGGTGTCCCGTCGCGAGGGCCCTCTCGATGTGGTCGGCCACCTGCTGGAGGGTGTTGACCGGGTTGATGACGACGTCGACGGGGATGCCGACGTGGAAGATCTCCTCCAGTAACTGGGAGAACGACAGCGCGGAGAGGCTGTCACCGCCGAGTTCGACGAAGCGCATACCGGGCTGCACCTCGTCCTGTCGGCGTCCGAGCAGCGCTCGTGCGGCCCGGACCACGGTCTCCCGTACCGGCCGGTCCTGCCCTGCCCGGCGCAGTGCGTCGAGTTCGCCGGTCTCGCGCTCGGCCAGCTCGGTGTACAGCGCTTCGAGGCGCTCGCCGTAACGCTTGGTCAGCGCGGGGCGCAGCAGCTTGCGTACGCCGGAGAGCAGCCCGTTCTGCGGGCTGAACGGTTCGGTCTCGATCAGGAAGTCCCTTGGAATCTCGTACGAGTTGAGGCCGGCCCCGGCGGCGAGACGTCGCAGGGATTCGCGCAGGTCCGAACGGAGGCGCCGGGTGTCGTCGCCGGTGCGGTCGAGCGCGTCCTGGGTGGGCACGATGACGGCGAGCAGATGGGAGCGCGCGCTGTTGCCGTAGACGAAGACCTGCCGGATGTCCGGGTCTCCGGTGAAGAGGGCTTCCAGACGGGAGGCGGCCACGAACTCGCCCTGGGACAGCTTGAGGACGTTGGAGCGGCGGTCGACATAGCGCAGTTCGTCGGGTCCCACACGGGCCATGATGTCGCCCGTGCGGTAGAAACCGTCCTCGTCGAAGACCTGGGCGGTGGCGTCCGGTCGCTGGAAGTAGCCGGGGACGAGCCGGTCGGACTTGATCAGCAGTTCGCCCCTCGGGTACGGCGAGTCGGTGCCGAAGTAGCCCAGTTCGGGCACGTCCGCCAATCGGTGGCCGGTCACCGGGGGGCGCAGCACCCGGCCGTCGAGCGACACGATGCCGGCTTCCGTCGACCCGTAGCCGTCGCGCATCCGGACGTGGAAGCAGCTCTCCATGAACGCGGTCATCTCCGCGCTCAACGGGGCCGAGGCGTTGACGGCCCACAGGAGGCGGCCGCCCATGGTCCTCTCCCGAAGCTCCTCCTTCACCCGCTCCTCGGCCTCGGCGCCCTCCTCCCCCGCCCTGGTCCGGCGGGCCAGCTCGCTCCCGTAGCGCTGGAAGAGCATGTCGCAGAGGCGGGGCACCATGACGAACTCGGTGGGGCGGACCAGGGCGAGGTCGTCGAACAGGGTCGACAGGTCGCTCGACGCCGCGAAGCAGGCGGTGCCGCCCTTGGCGAGCGTGCCGAACAGCACGCCGCGTCCCACCATGTGGCTCAGGGGCATGTACGCGAGCACGAGGGACGGCCGCGGCTCCTGGCCGGGCACGAAGTCCGCCCAGAACCGTGTGGCCAGCTGTTCGGTGTACATGGCTCCCTTGGGGGTGCCCGTGCTACCGGAGGTGTAGATCAGCGCGCTGAGCGCGTCGACTGCCGCGCCCTCGGAGCCGCGGGGAACCGGCGAGCGGCGGGGAACCGGCGGCAGGGTTCTGCCCCGCTCGATGAGTGAGGCCAGCGTGTCCAGGGCGACGCCCCGGCCCTGTACGGCGAGTTGACCGCGTGCCAGGTCCAGCTTCTCGCGGTGAGCGGTCACCTCGCGGTGGTGGCCGATGACGACGATTCTGGCGAGTGACGGTGCGTCGGCCGTGAGTTGGATCGCGGTCTCCAGGTGGGCCATGTCGACCGCGAGTACGCGCGGTGCGGTCTGGGCGATGACGGGGGCCAGGTGCCCCGCCGACGCGCCGGCCTGGAGAGGCACGCAGACCGCACCGGAGCGGACGCACGCCAGGTCCACCACGGCGTACTCGATGCTCCCGGGGCCGAGAAGCGCGACGAAGTCTCCCCTGCTCACGGCGTGGCCGGGGTGGTGCTGCCACTCGGAGGCCACCGCGCCGACCGCTTCCCAGAGTTCGCCGTAGGTGATCGTGTCGAACCGCTCCAGGAGGCGCAGCGCGGTGCGGCCCGTGTCCGGGTCGGTGAACGGCTCCGTAGCGCGCTCGCCCAGCGCGGGGCGGTCCGCGTACCCCTCCATCACCGTGGCCACGAGGTCGCCGAGCGGCAGTCCCGGCCGCCGGATCGCCTCGGTGACGGTGTCCAGGGGTGCGGCGGCGCGGAACTGCGGGTCGGTCGCATACAGGTGGCCGCCGCGCTGAGCGGTACGGGCGCTGAACTCGTCGGTCGGGGGCTGCGATCCGGTCATGGGTGGTCTCCTCTGCGGCCGTGAGGCTGCGGTCTCGGATCCATGGTCATCTGGGGAATCCGTACGTCCGGGCATTCGTATGTACGGGCAAGGGAAGACGGGCCGGCGGCCGGCTGCTGAGGGGGCGGGGCTGCCCGGACCGTGTGCCGCCCGGGCCGTGCACGTCGGTCAGCGGGCGGTGCGGCTCACATGGCGGTCGCGCCCCGCCCCGTATCCGGCGCCTGTCATGGCAAGGCTGAGGACGACCAGGGCGACGAGCGGAAGCGTCCAGCTGCTCGTGATGTCGTGCAGGATGCCGAGGAGCAGGGGCCCGGCCGCCGCTACGAGGTAGCCGATGGACTGCGCCATACCCGCCAGCGCGGCGGCTTCGCCGGAGGTGCCGGCGCGCTGGCTCTGGAAGGTGAGCGCGAGGACAAGGCACGCGCCGCCGCCGAGTCCGAGCAGGGTGCACGCCAGGACGGAGAGCGCGGGGGCCGCGACCAGTACGGTGAAGCCGCCTGCCACGAGGACGGAGGCCCCGGCCGCGATCCAGCGCTGGTCGTGCCGGCCCCGGGTGAGCAGGGGCAGGAGGCTGCTGGCGGCCAGGGACACCACCTGGTAGGAGAAGAGCATCCATCCCGCCGTGGTGCTGCTCGTGCCGCGGTCGACCAGGATGCTGGGCAGCCACGCGACGGCGGTGTAGAAGGCCAGGGACTGCAGGCCCATGAAGAAGGTGACCTGCCAGGCGAGCCGCGACCGCCAGGGCACGGGGCTGTGGGTCCCGCCGGTGGACACCGGTGGCTTGTCGCCCCGCGTCCGGGGCAGCCAGACGAGGAACGCCACGACGGTGAAGGCGGCGCCCCAGGCGAGAGCGGTGTGCCAGGAACCCGGCAGGGTGTGGGAGAGCGGCGCGGAGATCCCGGAGGAGACGGCGGCGGTGACGCCCATGACGGTGACGTAGAGGGCGCTGACGCCCTGAATACGGTGCGCGGGCACGCTCCGCCTGATCAGAGCGGGCAGCAGCACATTGCCGAACGCGATGGCCGCGGAGAGGATCACGGTCCCGGCGAACAGGCAGACCACGGAGGGAACCGACCGGACCACGGTGCCGACGGTCAGCGCGCCGAGTGCTGCCACCAGCAGACGTGCGGTGCCGAAGCGGTGGGAGGCCCGCGCCACCAGGGGTGAGGTCGCGGCGAAGGTCAGCAGCGGGAGAGTGCTCAGCAGCCCGCCCCAGCTCGCGGTCAGGCCGCTGCCGTGCTCGATCGCGGGCAGCAGCGTGCCGACACCGGTGAGGCTGGTACGGAGGTTCGCCGCTACGAGGCAGATCGCGACGACGAAGCCGATGGACACGGCGCGCCGGGTGTTGCCGGCCTCAGGCACTCCGGCGGCCTCGGCGCGCCGGGTGTTGCCGGCCTCAGACTCTCCGGCGGCCTCGGGCCTGCCGGATATCGGAGATGCCTCCTCGCTCACTTCGCTCACCGTCCGTCCGCCGCTTCCTCTGCCGTTTCCTCCGATGCCTGCTCCGACGCTCCCGGCGCCTCGGCCACATGGTCGCCGGTGAGCCGGACGATCGCTGCCGCCGCGTCTCGGGCGCCGTTCTCGTCCTGGGCCTCGATCGCGTGGACGAGCCGCCTGTGCAGGCCGGCGTGTTCCTCGGCTCCCGCGGTGTCCCAGGGCAGTCCGCCCAGCGAGGAGGTGAGCGCCGTACCGAGATAGTCGTAGACCTCGATCAGGAGGTCGTTTCCGCTCGCCCGGACGACGGTCCGGTGGAACAGCGCGTCGACGTTCCTGGCCGCGGACGCGTCCTCACCGGCGCAGGCCGCGTCGGCGTCGTCCAACAGATCTCTCAGCTGGTGCAGTTGGTCCTCGCTGCGGCGCAGCGCGGCGGCCCCCGATGCGTACTCCTCAAGGACGGTACGCAGTTCGAGCACGTTGTCCCGCTGTGCGGAACTCGCTCGCCGCACCATGACCGACTGGAGCTCGCTCGAAGCGCGGACATAGGTGCCGTCCCCGACCCGGGCTTCCAGCAGGCCCAGATGTACGAGCGCGCCGAGCGCCTCCCGCAGCGTGCTGCGCCCGACCCCCAGCTCCTCGATGAGGGCCTGCTCCGGCGGGATGCGTGTTCCCACCGGCCATCCGCCCGCCTCGATGTGCGAGCGGAGACTGTCCACGAGCTGCGCGGACAGGCTTGCCGTCCGTCGCGGTGTGCTGATGCGCTTCATGGAAGCAGCGTACACAAACATCAGACATTTGAATATCCCATGGGTGTGGGGCGGGAGAGGGGCCGCGAAATGGGGGGGGCGCCCCCCGGCCGCGGTCGCGCGCCCCGGGGCGCGGCGGGTGAAGCACCTCACTGAGGAATAACAAAAAAAAAAACAACCAAC
>NZ_JBHYWP010000142.1:0-6566 GCF_042751845.1 Streptomyces sp. NPDC059398
AGTGGAACCCGGCGCCCACCCGACACGACAGCCGGGCCATCAGCCCGCCTGCCACCAGCCACACAACCGAAACGGCCCGCCGAAGAAACCGACGGACCATCACGAAAGATCGAGGCTAAGCTTCCAAAATCCTCTGCCCGCCTGCGCATCATCAGCCGCCTTGCATTACCGATCGAATAAAATCGGCAGGCGGAAGATAGTCATGGGATTCCACATAGTGGACAATCATGAGCGGCGCAGCATACACAATATGCCCCTCTCCCATAACGCGCATTTCCCCGCTCCCAATGAAAGGGTCATCACTAAATGCGACTCTTTGCGCCTCTTCGAAGGAGGGGCACAGCTCGCAGAAATGGACCCCTCGATGCACATTAACCGGCGACTTCGCATGCTCTTTTAGAGCGATCAAAAACTGCCCCGGTACGCCGCCTTCAGGGTAGGACTGCGTGTTGGACAGCCATCCCACGTTCAAGACCTCCCCTCCACCGCTATCCTCATAGGAGTATGGAGTCAGATCTTCAAAATATGTCACCTTGGATCCACATGCTCTCTACAAATCGCGACATGGCAAGCTCCCATGTTTTCTTCAATAATCTCACTCAGGCGCGTCGGCTTTCTGACACTGATGGATCGGGAGCTGATGGAAAGGTTTTTCGGCGGCCCAACCGTATAGTCGGGAACACTCTTTCCGGAGCCAAATGTCTCATACGGGCCTACCTTGCCTCCAGTCTCAATCTGGTATCCGATGGAATCCTTCAACCTTTTTCCATCTTCAACATAGAATTTCAACCAGGTGCCTGGCGGCACTATGAGATCACCGGATCCCAGAACATAGTAGCCGTGGCCAGTGATGACGGTGGATTGGTCAGACCTTCCCATCCGCGTAACGCTCCTGGCATACGGCGCACCGACCCCCTTACCTACCGTCGGTTCAGCTCCGCGTGCGACTCCACCCTTCAGCCCGCTCCATGCCTGACCCGCAAGCGAACCCAGCCCTCCGCTAGCGGCGCCGAGTAGTAGATCTGCTGGCGTAGTGGATTGGCATTGGGCCGTGTTGACCGCCCAGCTATATCCGGCACCGACTGCGGCGTCGACGCCAATGGTGGTTGCGAGGCCTGCGCCGCCTTCGAGGCCGAGACCTGCGGCGACGCCTGCTCCTGCAGGGGCGAGGAAGGCTGCGCCGGCTCCGATGAGGGCGCCCTTGCCGGTGGCGACGGCGAAGTCGCCCCAGTTGAAGTCGTCCTGGTGGGTGAGGGCGCTCACGGCGCCATGTTCAGGGTGCTGGAGATCAGCCCACGCCTTGAGTGCGAAAGGCATCACAGCGTCAGCCAGTTGGATATAGCCCTGTCCTTCGAGGCCGCGCAGGTGGGGGATGTGGCGGCGGGTGATGACGGGGTCTGCGGAATGGCAGAAGCGGGTCACGGTGTGCAGGGCGGCTTAGGACAGGGCTGCGGGGGTGATGTCGTGGTCCCCGATGCGCAGGGGCTGGGTGATGCCCAGGGCCCGGCCGGCTCTCCAGCCGTTCTGGCGGGGGCCGTTGAGGCGGGGCAGGTAGCGGTGGCCGGTGGCGGCGAAAGCCAGCGCGTGGGTGGTCTTGCACGTGACGGTACGCGGGAAGCGGGAGGTTGCGGCGGTGGCGATGTCCTTGCTGAAGGCGAGGTAACGCCCGCGGCGAGGAGTGGCAGCAGCCAGCAGGGCCAGGGTGGAGGTCTTTCCGGTACCGGCGCCTGCCTGGTCTCCCCGACGGCCTGCCCGGACTGAGGCACGCGGTCAGCGTCGGTGAACCACTCATGGGCGATGTGGTCGGACAGGTCCGCGCCCTGGCCGGGGTGACCGTCCGTAACGGGTTCGGGCAGTCCGAGGTCACCGCCCTGGCCGGGGTCACCGCCTCGTCCACGGCGGACCCGGTGTCCATGGGGCATCCGCTGCCGGGCTACGAGCTGGTGGTGGTCGGGCCGGGCACCGACCAGCCGGCTGAGGAAGGGGAACTCTGCCTGGATCTGGCCAACGCGCCCGTCGGCATGATGAGCGGCTATCTGGACCCGGAGGACAACGCCACGAGCCACACTCCGGGCGGCCTCTACCGGACCGGCGACATCGCCCGGTGGGACGATGACGGGTCCCTGGTCTACCTCGGGCGGCGCAAGGACATGTTCGAGGGTCCGGACGGGGTGCGGATCGCGCCCCTCGAACTGGAACATGTGCTCGTACTGCACCCCGCCGTCGGCGAACTCTCCGTGGTGCCGGTGGCCGAGGGCGAGGCGCTGGTACCCAAGGCGTACGTGGTGCTCTCGGCCGGCTGGAACGCCAGCCGGGCCACCGCCGATGCGCTCTTCGCACATCTGCGGGAACGTCTTCCGGCAGAGAGGCTCGTACGGTTCCTGGAGTTCGTGGACGACCTGCCGCGCACCGAGTCGGGGAAGGTCAGGCCCAGGGCTGAGGGTGCCAGGGGCGTTCAGCGGACGGGCTGGGCGGAGACGACCAGCGCGAACGAGTGCCCGGCGGGGTCGGAGTACAGCCGGACGTCGTGGCGGCCCCCGTTGTCCTTGGTGTCGAGGGGCCGCGCTCCGAGACCGATCGCCTCGCGCTCGGCCTCGTCCATGTCGCCGTGGGACACCAGGATCCTCAGGTGGGCCTGTGAGGCGTCGTCGGGCCGCGGCCAGCTCGGCGGGGCGTAGCCGTGGTCCCTGCGGACCGCCAGGTGAACGCCGTCGTTCCCGATGACCTCCATGACATCGGGGTCAGCGCCCACGCGTGTCTCGGCGTCGAGCAACTGAGCGTAGAAATCGGCCAGTTCGGCCTGCTCGGAACAGTCGAGCACCAGCACGGCCGTCTTGGGAACTCCCATGATCCTCCTGCTTTCGGTCTCCTGACCGCCCCGGTTCTCGGGGGATGCGGTCGCTGAGGAGCCGCCTACCCCGCCCGGCAGGGCGCACGCCCCCGGCGGGCCGGATCAGTGGTGCGCCCGCCTACGGACCAGCACCCCGGCGATCACCAGCAGCAGCGCACCGCCTGCCGCGTAACAGAGGACGGCCCGGCCCGCCCGGCCCTCCGTGACGGGCCCGGGACGGGGATGGGGCGCGTGGGCGGCGGACCGGAGTTGGTCCGGATCCGCCCCGGGCAGTGGCACGGCGGCGCGGAACGGCGCGCCGGCCGGGTCGAGGCCGGCCGACGGGGCCGAGCCCCATGGCCGGTACGTGCACCGCTCGCCGGAGATGCGGAGATACTCGGGCGCCCGCCAGGTGTGCGCGTCGTTGACGACGGCGGCGTGGTGGGCCTCCGGCGTGCCGGGCGAGCGCCGCGCACCGGGGATGAGGCCGTGCCGGCCGGCCCCCGCCCCGATGAGCAGGGCGGTCGGGTGGTAGTCCACGGGCGCGGTGAGCACGCTGGGTGTGTGCAGGGCGACGTGGTAGCCGGGTCCGGCGAGGGTGGCGCCCGCGGCCATGGCCCGGTCGCGCTCGGTGGGGGCGGCGGCCGGGCACATGGCACAGGCGGACACGGAGAGAAGGCTGGTGCGACTCATGCCGGCACGTTAAGCACACGATTCACGGCAGGCCGGGTGTCGGCCGCTGTCGGAGGGCAACGCCCTCCGCACGGGTGCGCCACGTCCGCCGGATGGCGGTTGCCGACCAGGGACGGGCCCCGCCCGGTCAGCCGCGCGAGCAGGATGGGGGAGCATTCGCACGGTCATCGCGAACCCCGCTTCGGCAACTGTTAGTTAACTTTCCTGACGGTTTGAATTCTGACCGCTCTGTCGATGCTCAGTCAAGGGTGCGGAACCGGCTCGGCCACCCCGGCGGAACGGTTGACAGGCCGTATCGCCGACGAGTAGGAATCTCCGTCAGCAGCCTGGCGCGGAAGTTCAGAACCCGACGCGCTCAGTTGATTCTGTCCCGGCTGCCCGCGGCCCGATGCCGCTCGCGCTCACCGCGGCGCCCGCTCGCCGCAGTACCACGGCACCGCTGACACCTGCGGCATGCCCGGACGCGTCCGGATCTCCGCCGGCGTTCAGGACATTCCCCGGCCACCTCCTCAGGCGCCCCCTCAGCCACTCCCCAGGGCACGTTCTCAGCCACCTCCTCAGGCACGTTCTCAGGCACTCCCCCAAGGCACCCCCACCGTCTGCCGAACCGACGGCGACCGTCCATCCGTCCGTCCGTCCGTCAAGGAGATCCGTATGACGCCTCCCTACCCTCCCCTGCGCGCACGCCGCACCCACGATCCTTCCGTACCGTCCGTTCCGTCACACGGCCGCACCGGACGGACTCCCATCGGGCGGACCCGGGCCGGACGGCCTCCGTCCGTATGGCTGCCGGCCGGGGCCCGGCGCGCCCGGCGGGCCCTCGTCGCGGCCGGATCGGCTGTGGCGCTCGGGCTGCTCGGAATGGCCGGATCCGCCGCATCGGCGCAGACCGCCCCTCCCCCGCCGGAAGCGCTGACGACCACCGCGTCCGGGATCCCGCGGTACGACCATGTCGTGGTCCTCATGGAGGAGAACAAGTTCTACGACGACATCGTGGGGAGCAAGGACGCCCCGTACATCAACTCCCTTGCCAAGCAGGGTGCTTCGTTCTCCGACTTCCACGGCACGACGCACCCCAGCCAGGGCAACTACGTGGCGCTCTACTCCGGTTCCACACACGGGGTGGCCGACGACGACTGCCCTCACGACTTCAGTGCCGACAATCTGGGCCACCAGCTGATCGGCGGCGGGCACACCTTCACCGGGTACTCCGAGGACCTGCCGGCGGCCGGTTCGAAGGACTGCGGCGACGACGGCGACAGCGGATACGCCCGCAAGCACAACGGATGGGTGGACTTCGCCAACACCCCGGCCTCGTCCAACCTCGGATTCGACCGGTTCCCCTCGGACTACGGCAAGTTGCCCACGGTGTCCTTCGTGACGCCCAACCTGGACAACGACATGCACGACGGCAGCGTCAAACAGGGCGACAGCTGGCTCAAGAAGAACCTCGACGGCTATGTCCAGTGGGCCAGAACCCACAACAGCGCCCTGATGCTGACCTGGGACGAGGACGACGGCGACGACTCGGACAACCAGATCGCCACCATGATCGTCGGCGACCATGTGAAGCCGGGCACCAAGTCGAAGGCCCGCTACGACCACTACTCGCTGCTCCGCACACTGGAGGACATGTACGGGCTGCCTCCTCTGGAGAAGGCCGCGTCGGCGAAGCCCGTCACCGACATCTGGGACACCGGCGTCACACCCCCGCAGGGCGGCACCGACCTCGCACTGAAACGGCCGGTCAAGACCTCGTCGGTGGAGAGCAGTTCACTGAGCGGCGACAAGGCCGTGGACGGCAGCGCCACCACCCGGTGGGCCAGCAAGGAAGGCTCCGACCCGCAGTGGATATCGGTGGATCTCGGCGCCTCCACCGATATCGGCCGCGTCCGGCTGGAGTGGGAGGACGCGTACGGCAAGGCGTACACCATCCAGACCTCCGACGACGGCACCGCCTGGAAGACGGTCTCCTCCACCACCAGCGGCGACGGCGGAACCGATGACCTCACGCTGAGCGGCCACGGCCGGTATGTGCGGATGTACGGGACGAAGCGCGGGACCTCGTACGGGTACTCGCTGTACGGATTCGAGGTGTACGGCGCGGACCCCGCAGCGGTCCCGACAGGCCGGGCGGCCGGAACGCGGAAGGGCGAGAACACCAGCACCGCAGCCGATCTGACGGACCCGCACAAGAAGGAGGCCGCGATGGAGCTGGTCTCCAGCGCGGAGAACTCCTCACTCGACTGGAAAGCGCAGTACACCTATGTCGGGGACATCGGGGACGGACGCGGCTACACGGGCGGGATCGTGGGGTTCTCCTCCGGTACCGGTGCCATGCGCGACCTGGTCCAGCTGTACACGGAGCGCGAGCCGCACAACCCGCTGGCCGCGTATCTGCCCGCGCTGCGCACGGCGGACGGCGGCGACTCGCACGCGGGGCTGGGCGCCGGATTCGTCTCAGCCTGGCACACGGCCGCGGCGGACCCGGTGTTCCAGCGCGCCCAGAACGACGAGCGGGACCGGGTGTACTTCACCCCGTCCGTGGACCGGGCGAAGCAGGACGGGCTGCACGCCCTGGGGCAGTTCATGTACTACGACGCGATGGTCATGCACGGCCCCGGAACGGACCCGGCCGGCTTCGGCGGGATCCGCGCCATGGCCATGAAACATGCCAGGCCCCCCGCACAGGGCGGCGACGAGAGGACCTATCTCCACGCCTTCCTCGATGCCCGCAAGGCCGCGATGCGCACCGGGACCGGTTATGACGACACCAGCCGGGTCGACACGGAGCAGCGGGTGTTCCTCGCCGCCGGAAACCTCGGTCTGACCCCGCCGCTGTCCTGGAAGACGTACGGGGACCCGTACACGATCACGCGGTGATGCCGCCGCCCGCCGGGCCGGCCCCACAGCGGACCCGCCCCGCCGGGCCGCCACCCCCCACACCCAAAACACCCCAACCCCCCCATAAACCGAATCCCCCAGGGCGGGGCGCCCAGTAACTCAAATCCCAACCGGGCCCCCCCGCGCCCCCCCCCCCCCC
>NZ_JBHYWP010000142.1:6576-16952 GCF_042751845.1 Streptomyces sp. NPDC059398
TGGTGAGACCTGACGGGGCGTGACATGGGCGTCGTCAGCGGACCGACCGGGTCGCGGCCGCGGGCCCCCGCGGGGGGCGCGCGGGGGGGGTCGCTCTCGAGTCCGACCCGGGCGGGCCCATCGCCGGGGCGCGCCGCCCCCGCCCCCCCCGGGCCGGCAACCCAGCAGACGCAACAGACGCAACAGCGCAGTTCAGCAGAGGCCAGCAGGGAGGGCAGCCATGTACGTCTCATCGAGCCGGTCCACCCCGGCGCCCGGCACCGACCGGGACGCGCCGCCGTCCGGCGCGCCGTCGGCGGGGGGTCCACCGGCCGACGCACCGTCAAGGTCCTTACGGGCGCGGGCTGCCGTGGCGCCCAATGTGGTGGCCCTGGGGTCGGTCAGTCTGATCACCGACATCTCGTCGGAGATGATCACCGCGGTCCTGCCGATGTATGTCATCTACACCCTCGGTCTGAGCCCGCTCCAGTTCGGCGCCCTCAACGGCATGTACTTCGGGATCACCGCCGTCGTACGTCTCGCCGGGGGCCACGCGGCGGATCGCTGGCAGCGCCGCAAACTCGTGGCGGGCAGCGGCTACGCCCTCTCCGCCCTCTGCAAACTGGGCCTGTTCGCCGCAGGTGCGTCGGTGCCCGCCCTGGGTGTGGTGATCGCAGCCGACCGTACGGGCAAGGGGCTGCGCACCGGGCCGAGGGACGCGCTGATCTCCCTGAGCAGCACACCCGGGACGCTGGGGCGTTCGTTCGGTATCCACCGCGCACTGGACACCACCGGCGCGTTTCTCGGTCCCCTGGTCGCCTTCGCGCTGCTCCTGGCGGACCCTGACCGGTACGACACCGTGTTCGTGGCGAGTTTCTGCATCGCGGCTTTCGCGGTCGCGGTGCTGGCCCTGACGGTCCGTGACCGGCGGGAGGCGCAGGCCGGCCCGCGGGGCGCGACCCTGCGCGCCGCCCTGCGCCTCCTTCTGCTGCCACGCTTCCGCCGGGTCTGCGTCGGCGCGGCCCTGCTCGGCACGGTGGCGCTCAGCGATTCGTTCGTCTATCTGCTGCTCCAGGAGCGGCTGGACATCGCCGTCGCGTACTTCCCGCTGCTGCCACTGGGCACCACCGCCACCTATCTGCTGCTGGCGGTCCCGTTCGGGCAGCTCGCCGACCGGCTCGGGCGGCTGCGGGTGTTCGTCGGCGGGTACGGGGCGCTGCTCGGGGCGTATCTGCTTCTCTTCGGTCCGCTCGGCGGAGCCGCTCTGCTGATCGTGACGCTCGTTCTGCACGGCCTGTTCTACGCGGCGACCGACGGGGTCCTGATGGCCGCCGTGGGGCCGCTGCTCCCGGTGGAACTGCGGGCCAGCGGCATGGCCCTGATCCAGACGGGCCAGTCCGTCGCGATGCTGGCCTCATCGGTGCTGTTCGGCGCCGCCTGGACCCTGTGGGGGCTGCACACCGCACTCGCGGTGGCGCTCGCCGCGCTGTTCACGGCGATCCTCGCCGCGCTCTGGATCCTCCCCCTCCGTGCGGAGGGCAGCGCCGTATGAGCACCTGGGACAACCCCCGAAGCTGCTCACGGATGGGCACCGGGGCCAGAACGCTGATCCTGGTGGTGACCGCCCTGGTCCTGGCCACCGCCGCCACCGGCTACGTCATGCACGCGCGGGACGGGGCCGCCGCCGGCCCCGCCGGCCGTATCCGGCTGGACCGGCCGGGCCGGATCCTGTTCCGCGACACCGCGCCCGGGGCCGGGTTCGGCCGTGCCGCGACCGTGTCGGCCGCCGCCCCCGGCGCCGCGCGGACCGTCGGAGCGGTGCGGTGCGACCGTCTCTACGCCGCCCGCGGCACCGGTATCTGTCTGCAGCGCAAGGGGCCGGTGCCCGCCACCTACGTCGGCGTGCTCGACCGCGCCATGCACCCGACCCGCCGGATCAAGGCCGCGGGCTTCCCCAACCGTGCCCGGGTATCCGCCAGTGGCGCGATGCTCTCCTGGACGACCTTCGTCCAGGGCGACTCCTACCTCAGGGACGACTTCTCGACCCGTACCTCGGTCCTGGACACCAGGACGGGCAGGCTCCGCAGCAACATCGAGCGGATCCCGCTCACGCTCGGGGGCAGGCCGTACCACGCGGCGGACGTGAACTACTGGGGCGTCACCTTCGCCGCCGACGACAACACCTTCTACGCGACGGTACGCACCGGGGGCCGCACCTACCTGGTCAGGGGCGACTACCGGAAGTGGACGGCACGCACCCTGCGCACCAACGCCGAATGCCCCTCGCTCTCCCCGGACGGCACCCGCATCGTGTTCAAGAAACGCGTCAACGCCAGCGCCAACCGCCCCTGGCGGCTGTACGTCCTGGATCTGGCGACGATGCGGGAGACGCCCCTCGCCGAGGTCCACAGCATCGACGACCAGGCGGCCTGGCTCGACGGGCACACGGTGATGTACGGGCGGGCACGCGGCTCGGGCGGCGGCTGGGACGTGTGGTCGGTCCCGGCCGACGGCAGCGGCGCTCCCCGCCTGCTCATCCCTGACGCGACGTCTCCCGCGGTGCTGACCGGCGAGCGGTAGCCATGAGCCGGAAACCGGGAGGCGGTACGCGGGTCCGCCCGCAGCGGCCCCCGGCAGCCACGCAGCTGCCGGGGCGCCGATCACCCGGTCTTGCGTGCCACCCCTCCGTAGAAGCCGATCTCGCCGGAGCGTGCGGGCGGCGGAGTGTCGGGGCGCCAGAACGGCACCTGGGCCAGGCCGGGTTCGACAAGTTCGAAACCGTCGAAGAACCGTTCCACCTCGGCGTGCGAGCGCAGGTTCAGGGTGGCGGTGGCCTTGTGGTAGACGGCCTGCGCCGCACTCCGGTCGGCGAAGTCGCTCGTGGCGTGCGACAGGACCAGGAAGCTGCCGGGGGCCAGCGCGTCGCGCAGCGTCGCCACGACCTGCTCGGGCTTCTCGGCGTCCGTGAGGAAGTGCAGGACGGCGATGAGGAGCACGGCGACCGGCTCGCCGAAGTCGATGACCCGGCGGATGTCCGGGTGGTCCAGGAGGGCTCCGGGGTCGCGCAGGTCGGCGAGGACGACGCTGGTCGCACCGGAGCCGCTGAGCAGCGCGTTGGCGTGGGCGTTCACGATGGGGTCGTTGTCGACGTAGGCGATGCGTACGCCGGGCGCCACTTCCCCGGCGGTCTCGTGCACGTTCGGAGAGGTGGGCAGTCCGGTGCCGACGTCGAGAATCTGCCGGACACCGCTGGAGACCACGTGCCGCACGGCGCGCCGCAGGAAGGCCCGGTTGGCCCGTACGCCGATCCGTACCTCGGGCGCCGCGGCGGCGAGTTCCTCGGCGGCCTGCTGGTCGACCGGGTAGTGGTCCTTGCCGCCAAGCAGGTAGTCGTAGATCCGCGCGGGATGCGGCCTGCTGGTGTCGATCGCCTCGGCACGGAAGCCGTCCTGTCTCACGCTGCTGCCCCTCTCGGCCACCGCCCCGGCTCCCCGCCGGTGGACGGTCGCCGACAGCTTCGCACATCAACTCCGTTGCCCGGACGGCCAGGTGGCGCGGTGATCGCCGGGGCCGGCTCCCGCCCGCCGGGAGCCGGATCAGGCGAGGTCGAGAAGCTGCTCGTAGAAACCGCCGAAGCCGTTCTCCTCGTCGACCAGATGGACCTCCAGGATCCAGTGACAGTGCCACCCGGCCCGGTCGGTACGGCGGAGCGGGGTGTCGTTCTCCGGCGTGATGTACGACTCGGTCCTCGCGCCGTCGATCGTCTCGTGCGGGAACTCACCGACGAGATGGCCCGCGTGCCAGCCGCCCAGCGTCCAGCCCGCGCCTGCGGCCAGCCGGCCGACCTCCGCGTGGAGCTGCTGCCCGGTGATGCCGGGGTCCGCCCGGAACGCCTCCCGGCCCGCCGCGAACACCTCTGCCAGATCGTCGCGCAGCCGCCGCTTGTGCGGGTCGCCACCGAGGACGAAGGTGCGCCCGAAGTCCGCCTCGTACTCCTCGAAGACCGGCCCGAAGTCGGCGAACGCGATGTCGTCCTCGCGGATCACCCGGTCCGGCGGGTTCTCCCGGTACGGGTACAGCGTGTGCGGCCCGGAGCGGACGATCCGCTTGTGCCAGTGCTTCGTCGTCCCGAACATCTCGTTCGCGAGGTCACGGATACGGTCACTGACCTCCCGCTCACCGGCGCCCGGTGCCACCAGGCCGCGCGCCTCGACCTCCGCGAAGAGGGCCACGGCCTTGCGCTGCGCCTCCTCCAGGCCGAGGGCACGCAGTTGCTCGTCCATCCGGTCAGGCAGCGCCATGGTGCAGTCCCTCCGTTCCCCGGGCCCCGTGGGGTGTCGCCCGTACGAGGACGAGCGACCCTTCGTACTGCGGCCTGCCGCGCAGGTGGCCGAAGCGTGCGTCCCACACCCCGGAGTCCAGATCCGCGCGGAGCCGGCCGGTGAACCGCTCGCGTACCCCGTCGTCCACGAAGCTCCACGCCGAGCACGCCTGCCGGGCGGCGGGGTCGAGCAGCATCTCGGGGCGCCCGTAGTAGGCCTCGTTGAAGCCGTCCGTGCAGTCCAGCGGGATCGGTACGGCCCGTACGCTGACCGTGCCGCCGAGGGCGCGGGCCATCATCCCGATCGCGGGGTAGCGGCGGGCCTCGGTGTCGAGGACCTCGGGGGCGTACTCGTACAGCCAGAAGTCCCGTACGCGGTCCGGGTCACAGGTCAGTACCGTGACCGGGCCGCGGGTCACCCGGCGCATCTCCCGCAGCCCCCCGCCGACGTCGGACCACTGGTGCACGCTGAAGAGGGTCATCGCCCCGTCGAACTCCCCGTCCGCGAAGGGCAGGTTCTCGGCGACCGCGTCCACGGCGCGGGGCAGGCCGGTCGAGCGCCGGGCCCGCATCGACTCCGACGGCTCGACCGCGGTCACGGCCGGTGCGGCGGACTCGTACGAACCCGCCCCCGCCCCCACGTTGACGACTCTGCGGGCGCCGCCCAGGGCGTCCGCGATGACCTGGGCGATACGGGGATCGGGGCGCCTGAGTGCCACGCGGCCGGTGCGGACACCGCCGTAGCCGACGTCACCGGCGCCGCCGTCAGAGCCGCGGGCAACCGTGAAACCGTCCACGCCACCAGCCACCGTCTTCGCCTCCGCACCTGCCGGGAAATCCGTCTCCCCCATACTGCATCTGCGAAGGGCTTTCCGTATATCGGCTGTCGCATGCTCGTTCCATCAACCAAAAGCCTCGCAAGTGTGAGTCTGTCGACACCTCCAGGCACGGCTGCGGCCGAAGGCGAGCGACCCGGCCTCCTTCCGGAGAAACAGCAGGCCCGCTGTGCAATCAATTTAAGGTTAGCCTAACCTAAGCCCCATTCGAGTGGGCCGGGTCGCACGAACTCCCGCCGCCCGCACGGATCAGCGTCCCGAGCCCATACGTCCGAGCACATCGACACGGAGATCACCGATATGTCTTCGCACCCCGCCCAGCACACCCGCCCCAGCCCGGCGGCCGGTCCGTCCGGCGCGCCGGAACTCGCCGGCCGTGTCGCCGTGGTGACGGGCGCGGGCCGGGGCATCGGTGAGGCGGTCGTCCGGGCGCTCGTGGGACAGGGCGCGGTGGTCGTGGCGGCCGACAAGGACTCCGACGGCATCGGCCGGCTCGCGGCGGAGTACCCCGGGCAGGTGACCGCGCACCGGGCCGACGTCACCGACGCGGCCGAGGTGGACGAGCTGGTGGCACGGACCGAGCGGACCGAAGGCCCCCTCGCCATCGCGGTCAGCGTGGCCGGGATCCTGCGTCCCGCGCCCGTCGTCGAACTCGGCGACGCCGACTGGGCGGCGACCTTCGCCGTCAACACCACGGGCGTCTTCCACCTCGCACGGGCCGCCGCCCGCGTGATGGAGGCACGCGGCTCGGGCAGCATCGTCACCGTCGGGTCGAACGCGGCCGGAGTACCCCGCAGCGGCATGGCCGCGTACGCGGCGTCCAAGGCGGCCGCGGTCATGTTCACCAAGTGCCTGGGCCTGGAACTCGCACCGAGCGGTGTGCGCTGCAACATCGTCTCGCCCGGCTCGACCCTGACCGATATGCAGCGGCAGCTGTGGACGGACCCCGGGGCACCGCAGCGGGTCATCGACGGCGACCCGCTGACCTACCGCACCGGTATCCCGCTCGGCCGGATCGCCGACCCGTCCGACATCGCCGACGCCGTCGCGTTCCTCGTCTCCGACCGCGCCCGTCACATCACGATGCACGACCTGTACGTCGACGGCGGCGCCACCCTGCGGGCCTGACCGGCGCCCGCCCGCACTCCGCCGGCCACGTCCCGAGCCCACCCCACCACCTCTCCGATCGGAGCCCTACGTGACCTCCCTTCCCGACCTGGCAGGACCCCCGGTGTCCGGCTCCCCCCGCCATCCGGACACCGGACCCCGCCCCCTCGCGGCGGTCGGCGCCGCCACCGGGCTGCTCACCGCCTACGAGCCGGGCGACCACTGGTTCTTCGCCTCCCCCACCCGTACGCTGCTCGCCCACGGCGCATCCGTGGAAGTGCCGCAGGACGAACGCCCGCCCGCCGTACGGGTGTCGGAGCTGCTGGCGGAGCGGCGGAGCGCGGGTGAGCGTGCGGCGCTCGTCGTCGGTACGGTGCCCTTCGACCGGGCGTCCCCCGCGGTGCTCGCCGTACCGCACACGGTGAGCTGGGCGCCCGCGCTGCGCGAGGACCCGCTCATCGCGCTGCCCGCGCCTCCCGTCGCCTCCCCGGCGGGCGGCTGGACGGTACGGGAGGTCCCGACCGCCCGTGAGTACGGCGAATCGGTCGCCGAGGCCGTACTCCGCATGCGGGGCGGTGAGTTGAGCAAGGTGGTGCTCGCCCGCACCCTGGAGCTGACGTCCGCCGGTGAGCCCGACATCGCGGCGATCCTGCGGAGACTGGCCGGGTCCGACCCCGGCGGTTACACCTTCGCCATGCCGTCGGGCCCCGGCCGTACGCTGCTCGGCGCCAGCCCCGAACTGCTGGTCTCCCGGCGGGGACCGCGTCTCGTGGCCAACCCGCTGGCCGGGTCGGCGCCGCGCAGCGCCGACCTCGCCGAGGACGTGCGCACCGCGGCCGCGCTGCTCGAATCCGCGAAGGACCTGCACGAGCACGCGGTGGTCGTGGACGCCGTACGCACGGCGCTCGCCCCGTACTGCGCGAGCATCGACGTCCCCGCGCGCCCCACCCTGGTGCGCACCGCCACCATGTGGCATCTGTCGACCACCGTGACCGGTGAGGTCTCGGACCCGGCCGTGTCCGCGCTGGAGCTGGCCTGTGCGCTGCATCCGACCCCGGCCGTGTGCGGGACCCCGACCCCGTACGCCCGTGAGGTGATCGGCGAGCTGGAACCCTTCGACCGGGGGCACTACACCGGGATGGCCGGGTGGTCCGACGCGAACGGCGACGGCGAGTGGGTCGTCTCGATACGGTGCGCCGAGGCGCGGGGGCGTCTGCTGCGCCTGTACGCGGGTGCGGGGGTCGTGCCCGGCTCGACGCCGGAGGGCGAGACGGCCGAGACGGCCGCCAAGTTCCGTACCTTCCTGGACGCCGTAGGGGCGGGCGACGCCGTGGGGTCAGGGGACGCCGCGGGAGCCGGGACCGACGCCGCGAGGGCCGGGGCCGACGCCACGGGGGCCGGGCAGTGAGCGCCGCGGCGGACGGGGCGCCCACCTGGCCGGAGGAGTTCGCCGACCGCTACCGCTCGGCCGGGTACTGGCGCGGCGAGACCTTCGGCGGAATGCTGCGCGAGCGGGCCGGGCTGCACCCCGACCGGATCGCCGTCGTGGACCCGGCGGGCGGCCGGCGGGCCTGGACCTACCGGGAGCTGGACGAGCGGGCCGACCGGCTCGCCGCCGGATTCGCCGGGCGCGGCATCCGCAGGGGCGACCGCGTCGTCGTCCAACTGCCGAACATCGCCGAGTTCTTCGAGGTGGTCTTCGCGCTCTTCCGGCTGGGCGCGCTGCCGGTCTTCGCGCTGCCCGCCCACCGGGATCTTGAGATCAGCTACTTCTGCTCGTTCACGGAGGCGGTCGCCTACGTCGTCCCCGACACCCACGGCGGCTTCGACCACCGGGCCCTGGCCTCGGCCGTACGCGCCGAAGTACCCACGCTGCGCGAGGTGTTCGTGGTGGGCGAGCCGGGCGAGCACACCGCGCTCAGCGATGTGCCGCGCGACCCGGCGGACGGCGGCGCGTACCCGGGGGACGACGGACCCGTCCCCGGTGACCTCGCCTTCCTCCAGCTCTCCGGCGGCAGCACCGGGGTACCCAAGCTCATCCCGCGCACGCACGACGACTACATCTACTCGCTGCGCGGCTCCAACGAGATCTGCGGGGTCGACGGGGACTCGGTGTATCTGGTCGCGCTGCCCGCCGCGCACAACTTCCCGCTCAGCTCGCCCGGTTCGCTGGGTGTGCTGTACGCGGGCGGGCGCGTCGTGCTGTGCCCGCAGCCCGACCCGGCCACCGCCTTCCCGCTGATCGAGCAGGAGGGCGTGACCCTCACCGGTCTGGTGCCGCCCCTCGCCCTGGTCTGGACGGACGCGGGGCCCGGCACCCCGTACGACCTGTCCAGCCTGCGGGTCCTGCTGGTGGGCGGCGCCAAGTTCAGTGAGGCGGCGGCGCGCCGGGTGCGGCCCGCGCTGGGCTGCGCCCTGCAGCAGGTCTTCGGGATGGCCGAGGGGCTGGTCAGCTACACCCGCCTCGACGACCCGGGCGAGACCATGGTCACCACCCAGGGCCGGCCCATCTCGCCCGATGACGAGATACGGATCGTGGACGACGCGGACCGTGAGGTGGCCCCGGGCACCACCGGTCATCTGCTGACCCGGGGCCCGTACACGATCCGCGGCTACTGGCGCGCCCCGGAACACAACGCGCGCTCCTTCACCGAGGACGGCTTCTACCGCACGGGCGACGTGGTCCGCAGGACGCCCACCGGGCACCTCGTCGTGGAGGGCCGGGCCAAGGACCAGATCAACAGGGGCGGCGAGAAGATAGCGGCGGAGGAGGTCGAGAACGTCATCCTCGCCCACCCGGCCGTGCACGACGTGTCCGTCGTCGCCGTGGCCGACGGCTACCTCGGCGAGCGCAGCTGTGCGTACGTCATCCTGCGCCGGGATGCGGAGCCGCTGAAGCCGGCCGCCGTGAAGAAGTACGTACGCGAACGGGGGCTCGCCGCCTACAAGGTCCCCGACCGGGTCGAGTTCGTCGACGCCTTCCCGCAGACGGGGATCGGCAAGGTCAGCAAGAAGGACCTGCGCACCGCGGCCACCCCCGGCAGCTCTGTACCTGCGGCCGCCCCCGGCTCCTTCGTACCTGCGGCCGCCCCCGGCACCTCCGTACCCCAGCACCACCGAAAGGCTTCCGTCGTGGCACTTCCCGCCATCGCCCCGTACCCCATGCCCACACCGGACGAGCTGCCCGCGAACCGCGTCGAGTGGACCGTCGACCCGGACCGGGCCCTGCTGCTCGTGCACGATCTGCAGCACTACTTCCTCGACGCCTTCACCGAAGGCGCGTCCCCGGTCACCGAACTCCTCGACAATGTGGAGCGGTTGACGTCCGAGGCGCGCCGCAGAGGCATTCCGGTCGCCTACTCGGCGCAGCCCGGCGGCCAGACACCCGAACAGCGCGGGCTCCAGCAGGACTTCTGGGGCGCGGGCCTGCCGGACGACGACCACGCGAAGGCCATCCCGGCCGCGGTCGCGCCCCAGGTGGGCGATACGGTGATCACCAAGTGGAAGTACAGCGCCTTCGTCCAAACGCATCTGCTCCGGCGGATGCGCGACCTCGGGCGCGACCAGCTGATCGTCGTCGGGGTGTACGCGCACATCGGTGTGCTGATGAGCGCGGCCGACGCCTGGATGCAGGACATCAAGGCGTTCGTCGTCGCCGACGCGGTCGCCGACTTCTCCCGGCAGGACCATGAGATGGCCCTGCGCTGGGCGGCCGGCCGGTGCGCCGTCGTCACCAGCACCGAAGCACTTCTCAAGGAGCTCTGAGCGGTCATGGCACTCACCGTGGAACGGATCCGCGCGGACGTCGCGGACGCCCTGGGCGAGGACCCGGCGGACATCCCCCTCGACGAGAACCTGGTCGACTACGGGCTCGACTCCATCCGCATCATGACCCTCCTGGAGGGCTGGCGGCGCGACCACGGGGTGGAGGCCGGATTCGCGGATCTGGCCGAGCGCCCCGAGATCGCCCTCTGGGCGCCCCTGCTCGGGACCGGTGCCTGACCGCTCTCCCGGCGGTGGCCCGCAGCGGCCGCGCGGCCCCCCCCGCCACCCGCCCGGGGGGGCCGCTCCGGCTGAGCCCCCCGCCCCCCCGAGGAGGGCGGCGGTGCCGGGGTAACCCCCCAGCGCGGCCT
>NZ_JBHYWP010000143.1:0-6303 GCF_042751845.1 Streptomyces sp. NPDC059398
TGATGTTGCCGCGGGCATCCCGTGCTTCGGGCCGAGCCGGGAAGCGGCGCAGCTGGAGGGTTCCAAGGCGTCCCTGTCCACCGCGACCGGCGTCCGCCGGTCAGTTCCGGGGGTCGTCGCGTTCCTGGTCGCCCTCCTCGGCCTTGGCCTGCTTGGCCTTGACCTCGGGGTCCAGGGCGTCGGCGCTGCCGTCGACCGCAGTGAGCGGCGGCCGGCCGTCCCCGACCTCGGTGGGCGCGGGCGGCTCGACCAGCCAGTCGGGGTTCGCCTGCTTGTCCCACCACTTCCAGGCGGCGAACGCACCTCCGGCGACCACGCCGAGCACGAAGACGCCCTTCGCCAGCCGGCCCGCCTTCGCGCGCCGCTGCTGCTTTCTGACCAGCTTCTGAATCTGCTTCGCCGACACCTGACCGCGCAGCGCGGCGACGGCGGCCGCACTGCGGGCCGCGGCCTCCTCACGGACGGGCTGAGCCGCTGCCACGGCCTGCTCCACCCGCGGCGCGAGCTGACACTGCGCCTGCCGGGCGGCCTTCGCCGCGCGCTGCGCGGCGGCGTCGACCTTCGGCGGTACATGAGTGAGGGCCTGGTCGACGTGGGGTGCGAGCCGTGCGTCGTACTGGGTACGGGCCTGCTGCGCTGCCAGCGAGACCTTCGGGGCCAGCCGTACACGAGCTTCGTTGGCGTAATGCGTGGCCTGTTCCTTGGCCGTTTCGGCGTAGGGCGCCACCACTTCCGCGGCGTGCAGCACGTTCTCCTTCGCCGTACCGGTCGCGGCGCGCACGCTGTCCATGCGGGTCACGGGTTCCTCCTCATCGGTGGCGTTCTGTCATTCGCCTGTCCACCCTTTTCGAAATCATGCCTGCACGGCACCTTCGCGGCACGTGAGGGCAGGCATCCGGGTCAGGAAAGACATAATTCGTCATTGTGGTGCAAGGGGGCGTCTGCGCCCCGACAATGCCATGATTCGGCCCCGGGCGCGCCCGGTTCGCCGGTGACCCGGGTGCTTTTCCCCTGCGTGGCGGCCTGAACAGGACGACGTGAACCAGCCGCACCGGACGGGCCGGACCGGACGGAAGGCGCTGGGCCCCGGGGCCTCCGGGGCCGTGCGAGGATCGGGGAACGTCAGAGAAGACTTACGGAAGGCACACACCCGTGGCCGAGCAGCTTTACGCCACCCTGAAGACCAACCGCGGCGACATCGAGATCCGGCTGCTGCCGAACCACGCGCCGAAGACGGTCAGGAACTTCGTCGAACTCGCCCAGGGAGAGCGGGAGTGGACCCACCCGGCCACCGGCCAGAAGTCCACGGACCGGCTCTACGACGGCACCGTCTTCCACCGGGTGATCAGCGGCTTCATGATCCAGGGCGGCGACCCGCTGGGCAACGGCACGGGCGGCCCCGGCTACGAGTTCGCCGACGAGTTCCACCCGGACCTGGCCTTCGACAAGCCGTATCTGCTCGCCATGGCCAACGCGGGCCCTGGCACCAACGGCTCGCAGTTCTTCATCACGGTGCAGCCGACGACCTGGCTGACCCGCAAGCACAGCATCTTCGGCGAGGTCACCGACGCGGCGAGCCAGCAGGTCATCGACGCGATCACCGCCACGCCGACCAACCCGCGCACCGACCGGCCGGTCCAGGACGTCGTCATCGAGACGGTCGTCGTCGAGACCCGTGACGGGGCCGGCACCCGCAAGAGCTGAACCACGGCGGCCGGTGCCGGCCGCCGGATCACACGGGCGCGGGAGCGGGGAGCCCGTTGCCTTGGCGGGTACGGGAACCACCGGCCCCGTCCGTCCGTATGACGAGCGGGGCGGGTGCAGCGCGTACGCGGCCCGTACGAGACGAGGGAACCCGATGGAAGAGTTGCCAGGAGGCCCGGAGCGGCGGTCAGGGGCGGGCGGTCTGCCCCACTGCTACCGCCACCCCGGCGTGGAGACGGGCATCAGCTGCGTCCGCTGTGAGCGGCCGATCTGCCCGCAGTGCATGGTCAGCGCCTCGGTCGGCTTCCAGTGCCCGGAGTGTGTACGCGGCTCGGGCACCGGCAGCACCCCGGCGGCGGCGAGCAGACCGCGCACCGTGGCGGGCGGTACAGTCACCGCCGACCCGCGTCTGCTCACCAAGATCCTCATCGGGATCAACGTCGTGGTGTTCATCATGCAGGTGGCGAACAACAACAGCTTCGACACCAGTTACGAGCTGCTGGGGCAGGCGCGGACCATGCCGTTTGGGCCGCTCGAGGGCGTTGCCCAGGGGCAGTGGTACCGGCTGTTCACCGCGATGTTCATGCACGCCAACTACGCGCACATCGGGTTCAACATGCTGAGCCTCTGGTGGATCGGCGGGCCGCTGGAGGCGGCCCTCGGCCGGGCCCGCTACCTCGCGCTATATCTGCTCTCCGGGCTCGCGGGCAGCGCGCTCACCTATCTCATCGCGTCGCCGACCGAGGCGTCGCTCGGTGCCTCCGGCGCGATCTTCGGGCTGCTGGGCGCGACCGGTGTCCTGATGAAGCGCATGAACTACGACATGCGGCCGCTCATCGGGCTGCTCGTGGTCAATGTGATCTTCACTTTCACCGGCGGAATCGCCTGGCAGGCGCATCTCGGCGGCTTCGTCGCCGGGATCGTCATCGCGATCGGCATGGTGCACGCACCGCGCGAGCGGCGGACGCTGCTGCAGTTCGGCACCTGTGTACTGGTGCTGCTGGCGACCCTCGGCATGGTGCTGGCCAGAACGGCCATGCTGACCTGACAGGGCCGTCCCCGGGGGCTCCGGGCCCGGTTGTCCACAGCGAGTGGCGGGCCCTGTGCATCCTGTGGGGAACAACAGTGCCCCTCGCCGCTGACCTGGGTTTCCCCAGGAAGGGCAAGGGGCGGGGCACTGTTGTGGTATGGCGTCGAGTAGTCACACCGGTGTCAACGCCCGAAAGTTATCCACAGATCTTCTGAGTTTTCCCCGGCTGTGGATAGCGCTGTGGATAACTCAGGGCAGGGCTTGACGGGAGCCAAGGCGTGTGAAGGGCCCGCGGGCTACTTCCACTGGGTCGAGACGCCGAAGCCGCCCGCGATGAAGCCGAAACCGACCACGATGTTCCAGTTGCCGAACGCCTCGATGGGCATATCGCCGCCCGTGACGTAAAAGACGACGATCCAGGCGAGACCGATCAAGAAGAACGCCAGCATCACCGGCGCCACCCAGCTGCGGTTCGTCAGCTTTATGGGAGTCGCCTGCTTCGTCGCGGGCGGCGGCGTGAAATCGGCCTTCTTGCGGATACGTGACTTCGGCACGAGGGGCTCTCCTGTCGATGCGCTGCGTGACCGCGCAGGGGGAACTGTGTGGGAAGTGCCGGGAGCGGTTGCGACGGGGCGCATGGCCTCCCCCGGGCGTCCGTTAGCGTAGTGCTTCCGGGGTGTGGAAGGAGATAAGGGTACGTTGAGCAATTCTGACGACTCTCCCACAGGGGCCACCCGCCACCGCATCCGGCGGCCGGTCCGGATCCTCACCGCGGCCGTCTTCGCGCTCGCCGGACTCATCTTCGTGACCAGCTTCAACACCGCCAAGGGCACCGACATCCGCACCGACGCCTCGATGCTGAAGCTCTCCGACCTCATCCAGGAGCGCAACGGCAAGAACAAGGCGCTCGGCGACTCCACCGCCGCCGTACGCCGCGACGTCGACGCGCTCGCCCAGCGTGACGGCGGGGCCACGAAGAAGCAGGACGAGGGGCTCAAGGCCCTGGAGAAGTCCGCCGGTACGCAGAAGCTCAGCGGCGCCGCGGTCTCGGTCACGCTCGACGACGCCCCGCCGGACGCCACCGCCAACCCCGGCTACCCCGACCCGCAACCCAATGACCTGGTCATCCACCAGCAGGACCTCCAGGCCGTGGTCAACGCCCTGTGGAAGGGCGGCGCCAAGGGCATCAAGATCATGGACCAGCGCCTGATCACCACCAGCGCCGTGCGCTGCGTCGGCAACACCCTGCTCCTCCAGGGCCGCGTCTACTCGCCCCCGTACAAGGTGACCGCGGTCGGCGACCGCGGCAAGCTGAAGAAGGCGCTCAACGCCTCCCCGGCGATCCAGAACTATCTGCAGTACGTGAAGGCGTACGGGCTCGGCTGGAAAGTCGACGACCACCGGACGGTGACTCTTCCCGGCTACTCGGGCACAGTGGATCTCCATTACGCAGCACCTGTGGGGTAGTTCCAGGGAGGCGGACGGCTGTGACGGTGCGACTGATCGTCAGGAGCTTCAGCGAACTCTGCATCACCGTGGGCGCGTTGATCGTGCTGTTCGTCGCGTATCTGCTGTTCTGGACGGGCGTCAAGGCGGACAGCGCCGCGGACCACCAGATCGACGACCTGCACCGCCAGTGGGCCCACAGCGCGGCGGCCACCCCCGGCCCCGGGGCCTCCGGGCCGTCGAGAGCGCCGCAGCCGAAGCCGGCCCCCGCCGCCTACCGGGCGGGTAAACCCTTCGCCGTGATGTACATCCCACGCCTCGGCGGCGACTGGAGCAGGCCCGTGCTGCAGAACACGGCCGTCGGCACCCTCCAGCGGGGCCTCGGCCACTACGCGGGGACCGCCAGGCTCGGCGCCACCGGGAACTTCGCGGTCGCCGGACACCGGCGCACGTACGGCGACCCGTTCAAGGACTTCCCGAAACTGCGGCCCGGGGACGCGGTGGTGCTCACGGACGGGACGACCTGGTACACGTACCGCATCGACCGCAAGCCCTATCTGACCGTCCCGTCCGACACCGGAGTCATCGCTCCGGTGCCGGTCAAATCCGGTTTCCAGGGGGCGGGCCGCTATCTGACACTCACCACCTGCGACCCGGAATGGGGCAGCAGCCACCGGCTCATCGCCTGGGGGCACCTCGACTCCACGCAGCCGGTGACGCAGGGCAAGCCGGCCGCTTTGCGCGGGTGACCCACGAGCCCCCGCCCCTGCCCTCTACTCTGGTGCCGTCACACGAACGGAAGGGACAGCATGTACGGCTGGATCTGGCGGCATCTGCCGGGCAACGTATGGCTGCGGTCGGCCATCTCGCTCGCGCTCGTGCTCGTACTCGTCTACCTGCTCTTCCAGTACGTCTTCCCGTGGGCGGAGCCGCTGCTCCCGTTCAACGACGTGACGGTCGACCAGGGAATGGGGGCCGTGCGATGAGCGCCCGCATCCTCGTCGTGGACAACTACGACAGCTTCGTCTTCAACCTGGTCCAGTACCTGTATCAGCTGGGCGCCGAGTGCGAAGTCGTGCGGAACGACGAGGTCACCCTCGCGCACGCACAGGACGGCTTCGACGGCGTCCTGCTCTCTCCCGGACCCGGAACGCCCGAACACGCCGGTGTCTGCGTGGACATGGTGCGGCACTGTGCCGACACCGGGGTCCCCGTCTTCGGGGTCTGCCTGGGCATGCAGTCGATGGCCGTGGCGTACGGCGGAGTGGTGGACCGCGCCCCCGAGCTGCTGCACGGCAAGACGTCTCCGGTGACGCACGAGGGTGCCGGTGTCTTCGCCGGGCTGCCCTCGCCCTTCACCGCCACCCGCTACCACTCGCTGGCGGCCGAGCCCCGGACCGTACCGCCCGAGCTTGCGGTCACCGCGTGGACCGCGGACGGCATCATCATGGGGCTGCGCCACCGTGAACTGCCGGTCGAGGGCGTGCAGTTCCACCCCGAGTCGGTGCTCACCGAGCACGGCCACCTGATGCTCGCCAACTGGCTGGTGCAGTGCGGCGACACAGGCGCGGTCGGACGGTCGGCGGGGCTTGCGCCGGTGGTGGGCAAGGCCGCGGCGTGACGGGAGTGCGCCCCGGACAGGACGGCTCGGGGGCGTCGGAACCACGGCCGGAACCACCGGGCGGGCCCGGCCGCGACTACGACCCGCTGACGGACCCGCTGCCCGCCGGCAGCCATGGATCGCCGTGGTTCCGCGCGGAGCGCAGGGAGCGCACGACGCCCGAACCGGCCGTGCAGGACCCGCCACGGGACTGGTACGGCCGGGAGGCGGTGTACGAGCCCATAGCCCCGCCGCAGGCCACACCCCCGGCCGGGCCCCCGGCCGCGGGGCCTTACGTACAGCCGGGCCCGAAACCGTACGCCCAGCCGGGCCGGAACCGGCAGCCGCACGTCCCTCCGGGCCCGGCCCCGAAGCCGTACGCGCAGCCGGACCAAGCCCCGAAGCCGTATGCCCAGCCGGCTTCGGCCCCGGGGCCCGTCCCCGAGGGCGCCCCTGCCGCCCCCGCCCCCCACCCGGCCCCCGGCCCCGCGCGCGACGAGCTTGGCCGGGGCGCGCGGGCCGC
>NZ_JBHYWP010000143.1:6313-16849 GCF_042751845.1 Streptomyces sp. NPDC059398
CGTCCGGCAGGCCCCGGCTCCGGCCTCCTCCCCGCAGCCGGCCCCGGCCCCGGCGCCCGACCAGGAGGGCAGCACGGCCGTGCTCCCCGTCATCCAGGACGACGGGGCATCGGCCCTCCCGAGTACCGGCGGCGCCGCAGCCCCGTCGTCATCCGAGGTGCCGTTCCCGTCGTCATCGTCCGCGGCCGATGACCGGCCTCCCGTGCCGACGACCGGCGGCCGTGCCGAGCGCCGCAGGGCGGCCAGAGGCCGGGGCCGTAGGAGCACCGCGCCCGCCGCCCCCGCCGAACCCGTCATCCCGGCCATCCCCCGCACCCGGATGGAGGCGCGCCTCGCGGCCCGCGCGCTCAAGGACAGCCCCGCGGTCATCGCCAGCCGGGCGATCGGCGAGATCTTCATCAGCCTCGGCGTGCTGATGCTGCTGTTCGTCACCTACCAGCTCTGGTGGACGAACGTACGTGCCCACCAGGAGGCCAACGGCACGGCCCACAGCCTCCAGGACAACTGGGCGAAGGGCGACGACAAGAAGGGCGCCCCCGGTGCCTTCGAGCCCGGACAGGGGTTCGCGATCATCCACATTCCCAAGCTGGACGTGGTCGTGCCGATCGCGGAGGGCGTCAGCAAGACCAAGGTGCTCGACCGCGGGATGGTCGGCCACTACAGCGAGGGCAAGCTCAAGACGGCGATGCCGTCGGCGAAGACGGGCAACTTCGCACTGGCGGGCCACCGCAACACCCACGGCGAACCGTTCCGCTACATCAACAAGCTCAAGGACGGCGACAAGGTCGTCGTCGAGACGCAGGACGACTACTACACGTACGAGGTGACGAGCCACCTCGCCCAGACGTCCCCGTCGAACGTGTCGGTGATCCAGCCGGTTCCGGTGGGATCCGGCTTCACCCGGCCGGGCCGCTACATCACGCTCACCACCTGCACCCCCGAGTTCACCAGTACGTACCGAATGGTCGTGTGGGGCAAGATGGTTGACGAACGGCCAAGGAGCAAGGGGATGCCCGAAGCCCTGACCGCAGGCTGAACGGTTACGGACAACAGGGGACAGGTGCGGTGGCATCGACGACCGAGCAGGACGAACAGACGACCACACCCCGTGCCCGCGGCGCCGGCCGAGGACCGATCGCGACCGCGGTCAGTCTCTTCGGCGAACTGCTCATCACGGCGGGTCTCGTGCTGGGGCTCTTCGTCGTCTACTCGCTGTGGTGGACGAATGTCGTGGCCGACCGGCACGCCGCCGCCCAGGGCCACAGGATCCGGGACAACTGGTCGCACGGCAGCTCCGGGCCCGGTGCCCTGAACACCAAGGACGGCATCGGCTTCCTCCACGTCCCGTCGATGAAGAACGGCGATGTGCTGGTCAGGCGGGGCACCGACACCAGCATCCTGAACGAGGGCGTCGCCGGGTACTACGTGAAGCCGGTCAAGGCGGGGCTCCCTTCCGACAGGACGGGCAACTTCGCACTGGCCGCGCACCGCGACGGGCACGGCGCCAAGTTCCACAACATCGACAAGGTGAAGACCGGCGATCCGGTCGTCTTCGAGACCAAGGACACCTGGTACATCTACAAGGTGTTCAGGGAGCTCCGGCAGACCTCGAAGTACAACGTCGACGTGCTCCAGCCGGTGCCCAAGGAGTCCGGCAAGAAGAAGCCGGGCCGCTACATCACGCTGACGACCTGCACCCCGGTCTACACCTCGCGCTACCGGTACATCGTGTGGGGCGAGCTGGAGCGTACGGAGAAGGTCGACGCGAAGCGCACCCCGCCGGCCGAGCTGCGCTGACCCCCGGCCGGGCGGGCCCCTGAAGCAACGACGCGGCGGCCCCCTCACCCTTCACGGCCGGACGAAGGGCGAAGCCCCGGCCCCAGCGGCTGGACTCCTTCCCAGGAGCCTTGCCGGGGGCGGGGGCTTCGCCCGTGCGTGGTGGTGCGGTAACCGTGACTGGTGGCTTGTGGCCGGTGCCCCGGTTCAGCCGTCAGTGCCAGCCGTCCAGGATCCCGCCGCCATCGTCGTTGTTGTTGTTACCGCCGTGGTTCCCGCGGCCGTTGCCGCCACCAAGCGTGGTGAGCGTCACGGTGGTGCTGCCCGGGTCGTCCTCCTGGGTGCCCACTCCGGGGTCGGCGCCGGTGACGATCGCGTTGTCGTCGCCGTTGCTGCCGCCCGCGACCTGGACGTTGGTGAAGCCTGCCTGGTTGAGGATCTGCTTCGCCTCGGACAGCTTCTTGCCCCTGACCTCGGGGACCGCGGTCGGCGCCGGTGACTCCTTGGCCTTGGCGACCGTCAGCGTGATCGTCGCGCCCTTCTTGGCCTGGCCCCCTGAAGGCGACTGGCTGATGACCGTGCCAGGGGGCTGTTCCGACTCCTGGTCGGCGGCCCGGGAGACCTGGAAGCCCGCGTCGGTCAGCTGCTTGGACGCGTCCTCGAAGGTGCGGCCCGTGACCGGAGGCACATCGACCTTGGTCGACTTCGCGATCTTGATCGTGACCTCGGAGCCCTTCTGGGCCGAGGTGTTGCCCTTCGGGGACTGGTCGAAGACCTTGCCCTCCTCGGATTCGGACTCGACCTGCTGCGGGTTCACCTTGAAGCCCTTGCTCTCAAGGAGCTGGGTGGCGTCGTCCTCGGTGTCGCCGTTGACGTTGGGCACGTCGACCTTCGGGGCGCCGGTGGACACGACGACCGAGACGGTGTCGCCCTGGTCCAGCTTGGAGCCGCCGAACTTCGGGTCCTGGCTGCAGACGGTGCCCTTCGCCGCGTTGTCGCAGGGCTTCCGGTCCGTGATGGAGAGCTTCAGCTTCGAGTTGGCGACCGAGTCCTTCGCCCTGTCCAGGGTCTCGCCGACGAGCTGCGGCACAGCGACCTTGCCGGAGTCGCCACCGCTGCCGCTGAACACCGCTTTGCCGATGAGGATCGCACCGACCAGCACCAGGACACCCGCCACGATCAGCAGGATCGTCGAAGTGTTGGACTTCTTCTGGGGGCGGCCCCGCCGGCGGTCGGGGCGGTCGTCGTAGCCGTCGTCCGGGTTGATCGGCGGCAGCATGGACGTCTGGCCGTCGGCCTGGTCCTGCTGCCGTATGGCGGCGGTGGGCTGCTCCGCGTCGTAACCGCCGTAGCCCGCCGCACCCATCGCCGCGGTCGCGGCGACCGGCTGGCCGTCCAGGCATGCCTCGATGTCGGCGCGCATCTCGTCGGCCGACTGGTAGCGGTAGTCGGGGTCCTTGACCAGGGCCTTGAGGACGATGGCGTCCATCTCGGGCGTGATCTCGGGATCGAAGTTGCTGGGCGCCTGGGGCTCTTCGCGTACGTGCTGATAGGCGACCGCGACCGGGGAGTCCCCGATGAATGGCGGCCGGACCGTCAGCAGTTCGTACAGCAGACAGCCGGTCGAGTACAGGTCGGAGCGGGCGTCGACCTGCTCGCCCTTGGCCTGCTCGGGGGAGAGGTACTGGGCCGTGCCGATCACCGCGGATGTCTGCGTCATCGTCATCCCGGAGTCGCCCATGGCGCGGGCGATACCGAAGTCCATGACCTTGACCTGGCCGGTGCGCGTCAGCATGACGTTGGCCGGTTTGATGTCACGGTGGACGATGCCGTTACGGTGCGAGTACTCCAGCGCCTGGAGGATGCCGATGGTCATCTCCAGGGTGCGCTCGGGCAGCAGCTTGCGGCCGGAGTGCAGGAGCTCCCTGAGCGTGGACCCGTCGACGTACTCCATCACGATGTACGGGATGGAGATGTTGTCCACATAGTCCTCGCCGGTGTCATAGACAGCGACGATCGCGGGGTGGTTGAGCGAGGCGGCCGACTGGGCCTCACGGCGGAACCGGGCCTGGAAGGACGGGTCGCGGGCGAGGTCAGCCCGCAGCGTCTTCACGGCGACGGTGCGGCCGAGCCGGGTGTCATGCGCGAGGTAGACCTCGGCCATGCCACCACGGCCGAGCACCGAGCCCAGCTCGTACCGGCCGCCGAGGCGACGCGGCTCTTCCATAGCTAATCCAGCCCTCTCCGTATGTCCCGACCGCACCCTGGGGTGGTCCGGCGGTGTGCTGTTCGCGGATACGCTACCGGCCACGGATGGATGATCGGGACGCGACCGTCAGCTGATACCGGACCGGTATCGCGCAGGTGTCGTGTGGCTTCCGTCACGGCCGTCACTTCTTGCTGTTGATGACGGCGGCCATGACGTTCTTGGCGATCGGGGCGGCGAGACCGCCACCGGAGATGTCCTGGCGGGAGGCGTCCGAGTCCTCGACGACGACGGCCACGGCGACCGGGGAACCCTGATCGGTCTTGGCGTACGAGATGAACCAGGCGTAGGGGTTACCGCTGTTGTTGATGCCGTTCTGCGCGGTACCGGTCTTGCCGCCGACGGTGACGCCAGGGATCTTCGCCATCGTGCCGGTGCCGTTCTCGACCACGCCCTCCATCATCTTCTGCACCATCTGAGCGTGCTCCTTGGTCAGGGGCTCGCTCTGCTTCTCCGGGTTGGTCTTGGCGACGGTGTCCAGGTTCGGAGCGGTGAGACGGTCGACCATGTACGGCTTCATCAGCGTGCCGTCGTTGGCCACGGCGGAGGCGACCATCGCCATCTGCAGCGGGGTGGCCGCGGTGTTGAACTGGCCGATCGAGGAGAGCGCGGTCTGCGCCTTGTCCATGTCCTTGGAGAAGACACTGGCGTTGGAGCGGGTGGGCGTGAACTGCTCACTGTTGAAGCCGAACTTCTCCGCCTCGGCACGCATCTTGTCGTCACCGAGGTCGGCGCCGATCTTGCCGAACACCGTGTTGCAGGAGACCTCCAGGGCCTTCACCAGCGTGGCGTTCTTGCAGGGCAGATTGCCCTCGTTGGGCAGGTCGTGGGTGGAGAGCGGCAGCCGCCAGGGCAGCGGGGACCTGGTCGGGGTGTCGACGCTGTCGTACAGGCCGTTCTCCAGGGCGGCCGACGCGGTCACCACCTTGAAGGCGGAGCCGGGCGGATACGTCTGGCGCAGCGCCCGGTTGAGCAGCGGCTCGTTCTTGTCGTCCTTGAGCTTGATGTAGTTCTTCGAGTCCGTGGTCGTGGAGTTGCCCGCGAACGTCGAGGGGTCGTACGAGGGCGTCGAGGCCATGGCGAGGATCGCGCCGGTCTTCGGGTCGAGCGCGGCCACGGCGCCCTTCTTGGTGCCGAGCCCCTTGTAGGCGGCCTTCTGGGCATCGGCGTTCAGCGTGGTGACGACATTGCCGCCCTGCTTCTTCTCGCCCGTGAACATGGAGAGCGTCCGGTCGAAGAAGAGCCGGTCGTCGTTGCCGGTCAGGATGGAGTCGTTCAGGTTCTCCAGCTGCGTCGCGCCGAACGCCTGCGAGGCGTAACCGGTGACGGGCGCCCACATGGGGCCGTCCTTCCAGGTGCGCTTGTACTTGAAATCGCTGCCATTGGTCTCCGTCGAGCCGGTGATGGCCTTCCCGTCGACGATGATGTCGCCGCGCTCGTGGGAGTAGCGCTCGATCTCGACGCGGCGGTTCTCCTTGCGGGAGTTGAGGCTGTCGGCCTGGACGTACTGGATCCAGTTGTCGCGCAGCAGCAGGGCGACGACGAGAAGACCGCAGAAGATCGCGATCCGGCGCAGGGGCTTGTTCACGGTCGGACCACCTGGGTCATCTCGGCGTCGGGGGACGGGGCGGGGGCCGGGGCCGGGCGCCTTGCGGTGTCGCTGATCCGGATCAGGATGCCGATCAGGGCCCAGTTGGCCAGTACGGAAGAGCCGCCGTACGCGATGAACGGCATGGTCATACCGGTGAGTGGGATGAGGCCCATGACACCACCGGCCACAACGAAGACCTGGATGGCGAAGGCGCTGGAAAGGCCGATGGCGAGGAGCTTGCCGAACGGGTCTCGCGCGGCCAGGGCAGTGCGCACACCACGCTCGACGATGAGGCCGTAGAGCACCAGGACGGCCATCATTCCGGCCAGGCCGAGTTCTTCGCCGACGGTGGCGAAGATGAAGTCGGAGTTCGCGGCGAAACCGATGAGGTCCGAGTGGCCCTGGCCGAGCCCGGTGCCGAGGGTTCCGCCCGATCCGAAGGCCATCAGGGACTGTGCCACCTGATCGCTCTGGGCCAGAGTCGCCTTGGAGAAAGGCGCCAGCCAGGCGTCAACGCGCTCTTGGACGTGAGGTTCGAACGTGGCCACACCGACCGCTCCGGCGGCGGACATGATCAGACCGAAGACGATCCAGCTGGTGCGCTCCGTCGCGACGTACAGCATGACGACGAAGAGGCCGAAGAAGAGCAGCGAGGTCCCGAGGTCCGTCTCGAAGACCAGGATGAGGATCGACATCGCCCAGATGACGAGGATCGGCCCGAGGTCACGGCCGCGCGGCAGATACAGCCCCATGAAGCGGCGGCTGGCCAGCGCAAGCGCATCGCGCTTCACCATGAGATAGCCGGAGAAGAAGACCGCGATGACGATCTTGGCGAACTCGCCGGGCTGAATGGTGAAAGAGCCGATGCTGATCCAGATCTTGGCACCGTTCACGGAGCGGAAGAACACCGGCAGGATCAGCAGGACCAGCGCCGTCACCATGGAGATGTAGGTGTAGCGCTGCAGGATCCGGTGGTCCTTGAGGAAAACGAGGACCACGACGAAGAGGGCGACACCGAGTGCCGAGTAGAGCAGCTGCTTCGGCGCGTCCGGGCTGAAGCCTCCGAAGGCGTACTTGGCCCGCTGGATCAGCCTGGGTGACTGGTCCAGGCGCCAGATGAGCGCCAGCCCGATGCCGTTCAGCAGGGTGGCCAGCGGCAGCAGCAGCGGATCGGCATAGCGCGCGAATTTACGCACCACGATGTGGCCGACGGCCGCGAGCAGCGAGAGCCCCGTCCCGTAACCGAGGATGCCCGCCGGCAGCGAGCCGTTGATCGCGAGGCCCACGTTGGCGTACGCGAAGACCGAGATGGCGACGGCGAACACCAGCAGGAGCAGCTCGGTGTTGCGGCGGCTCGGTGCTTCGATCGCGCCGATGGTGGTCGTGTTGGTGACAACGCTCATGGTGGTGAAAGGCCCCCTACGGCTCTACTGCTTACCGCACAGCGGGACCAGCTTCTGCTCATCCTCCGAGAGGCTGGGGCCGGGCGTGGGTGTGGCGCTGGGCTTGGGTTTCGTGGTGGTCCGGCTCTTGGAGGAAGAGGTGGAAGAGGTGGAAGAGAGGGTGCTCGACGTGCCGGTGGTCTTGCCCGTGTCCGTCTTCGGCTTGTTCTCGTCCTCGACCTTGCGGCGCTCGGCGTCCTTCTTGCAGGCGCCGGCCTGCTCGGCGAGTTCGCTGATCTTGCGCTTCGCCTGGCTGAGGTTGCCTTCCGTGATCGTCGAGTCGACCTGCTTGCGCTGGTACGGCGGCAGGTACTTGAGTTCGATCTCCGGGTGGTCCGTCTCGATCTTCGAGAGTTTGACCCAGGCGAGGTCCTGGCTGATGCCCTGGTAGAGCGCGACGTTCTGGTTGTTGGACCCGACGTAGTACTGGGTCTGGGTCCAGCGGTAACCGCCGTACAGCCCGCCGCCGATGACGGCGAGGGCGAGTACGACGAACAGCGACCGCTTGATCCACTTGCGGCCGCCGGACGGCTTGACGAAGTCCTCGTCGCTGTACGCACCGAACGTGCCGTCGGGGGTCCCGCCATAGCCGTCGCCGCTTCCGGGCGGGCCGAAGCCGCCCGGCGCGGGCGGCGGCACCTGGCGGCCGAGACCCGACGCCCGTCCGGCCGGGGTCTGCATGGCCCCGCCGTCATGCTGCGCCGCCTGGTTCTCGGCGACCGCGCCGACGACGACCGGGGTGTCGTTGAGCTGCCCGGCCAGGGTGTCGTTGGTGTCGGCGTCGAGCACATCGGCCACGATGCATGTGATGTTGTCGGGTCCGCCGCCGCGCAGGGCGAGCTGGATCAGATCCTGGATCGTCTCCTGGGGGCCCTGATAGCTGGCGAGGGTCTCCTCCATCGTCTGGTGCGAGACGACGCCGGAGAGCCCGTCGGAGCAGATCATGTAGCGGTCACCGGCCCGCACCTCCCGGATGGAGAGGTCCGGTTCGACATGCTCACCACTGCCCAGGGCGCGCATCAGCAGGGAGCGCTGCGGGTGGGTGGTGGCCTCCTCCTCGGTGATACGGCCCTCGTCAACGAGGCGCTGCACCCAGGTGTGGTCCTGGGTGATCTGTGTCAGGACGCCGTCCCGCAGCAGATAGGCGCGGGAGTCGCCGACATGCACGAGGCCAAGGCGCTGACCGGTCCAGAGAAGAGCGGTGAGCGTGGTGCCCATGCCTTCGAGCTGGGGGTCCTCCTCGACCATGATGCGGAGCTGGTCGTTGGCCCGCTGTACGGCGGTGCCGAGCGAGGTCAGGATGTCGGAGCCGGGGACGTCGTCGTCGAGGGTGACGAGCGTGGAGATGACCTCGGAGCTGGCGACCTCGCCCGCGGCCTGGCCGCCCATTCCGTCGGCGATGGCGAGGAGCCGGGGCCCGGCGTAACCCGAGTCCTCGTTCCCCTCGCGGATCATGCCCTTGTGCGATCCGGCGGCGAAGCGCAGGGACAGACTCATGCGCACCTCGCCTGTCGGCTCCGGGTACAACCGGTCTCGAGCCACACTGCCCACCCTCCGGTCGGGAGCGCGCCCCGGTCCGTTGCCGGAACCGGTGCGGCTCGCTCGCTCCGCTCGCTCATTGTCGTGACTACTTCCGCAGCTCGATGACGGTCTTGCCGATGCGGATCGGTGCGCCCAGCGGGATCGGTGTCGGGGTGGTCAGCCGGGTCCGGTCGAGATAGGTGCCGTTCGTCGAACCGAGGTCCTCGACGATCCACTGGCCGTCACGGTCGGGGTAGATCCTGGCATGCCTGCTCGACGCGTAGTCGTCGTCCAGCACGATGGTGGAATCATGTGCCCGGCCGAGCGTGACGGTCTGGCCCTGGAGCGCGACCGTGGTGCCGGTGAGGGACCCCTCGGACACGACGAGTTTGCTGGGCGCGCCCCGGCGCTGGCGGCCGGTGGCCGGCTGCTGCCGCTGCTGCGGCGGCGTGGCGGGCTGCCGCGCGGTCTGCGAGGGACGGGTGTCCGCGTTGCGGCGCGAGCCGCGTTGCGTGACGCGCGTCCCGAACAGATCGCTGCGGATGACCTGGACGGCCACGATCACGAACAGCCACAGAACAGCTAGAAAACCTAGCCGCATGACCGTCAGGGTCAGCTCTGACATTGCCCCCGCTTCACCCTTCGGCTTGCCGGTAAACGATGGTGGAATTGCCCACGACGATCCGCGAGCCGTCGCGGAGCGTAGCGCGGGTGGTGTGCTGTCCGTCTACCACGATGCCGTTGGTGGAACCGAGATCCTGGATCGTCGAGGGGGAACCGGCGCGGATCTCACAGTGCCGACGGGATACGCCGGGGTCGTCGATCCGCACATCGGCTTCGGTGCTGCGGCCGAGGACCAGGGTGGCGCGCGAGATCTGGTGGCGGGTGCCGTTGACCTCGATCCAGCGCCGGGTCTGGGTGCTCGGCATGGGCCCCGGAGCGGGTGCGCGGCCGGGTGCCGGGCGCTGGGCTCCGGGCGGGGGCCCGGCGGGCATGGGAGGGGCGGCGGCCGGCGGATAGCCGTAACCGCCCGCGTCCCGCTGGGGCTGGTGGGACGGAGGTGCGGCGGGTCCCTGCTGCTGGCTGGTGCTCGACGCGAGGGTGCGGCTGCGGACGCGGTAGAGACCGGTGTCCAGGTCTTCGGCCTTCTCCAGATGGACCTTGATCGGGCCCATGAAGGCGTACCGCTGCTGCTTGGCGTAGTCCCTGACCAGACCGGCGAGTTCGTCGCCGAGCTGTCCGGAGTACGGGCTGAGGCGCTCGTAGTCCGGTGTGCTCAGTTCGACGATGAAGTCGTTGGGGACGACGGTCCGCTCGCGGTTCCAGATCGTCGCGTTGTTGTCGCACTCGCGCTGGAGCGCACCGGCGATCTCGACGGGCTGGACCTCGGACTTGAACACCTTCGCGAAGGTGCCGTTGACCAGACCTTCGAGACGCTGCTCGAACTTCTTCATGACTCCCATGAGGCACCTCCTCCGACGTTGTCGTCCTGGTACTGCTTACTGATCGTATCCACGCACGGGGAAATCGGCTGGTTCCCCTTGTCTCCCCTGTGGATAAGTGTCACCTCTCACACGGATCGTAGAGGTGCCTCCTGACCAGTGTCCCGCACTCGGCGTGCACTGAGGAGGAGTGGGGGGAGGGCCGCCCCGTTCCACGGGGCGGGGCACCGGCCGTCTCTCCGTCCCCGGGGGAACGGATGTGAATCCACCCTGTCCAGCGTGCTAATCTTCGGATGTCGCCAGGCGGTCGCACAAACCAGTGAGAAGGCCTCGGATACACCACTTGCGCGAGTGGCGGAACGGCAGACGCGCTGGCTTCAGGTGCCAGTGTCCTTAGGGACGTGGGGGTTCAAATCCCCCCTCGCGCACCATCATCGGACACCGGTGAAGGTGTTCAGTATCACCACGGAACGGCCCGCATCAAGATATTGGTGAGGG
>NZ_JBHYWP010000144.1:0-16593 GCF_042751845.1 Streptomyces sp. NPDC059398
GAGCAGGCCGGTCCTGGTGCTGTGCCCGCTTCCCTGTGCGGGACGCTGCGCCGCGACGACGGTGGTGCGGCACGCCTGCTCACCTCGCTGGCCGAAGCCTTCGCCAACGGTACGGAGATCGACTGGGAGTCGGTGCTCCCGGCCGGGCGACGTGTCGGCCTGCCCACGTACGCCTTCCAGCACGAGCGGTTCTGGCCGAAGGGCATGCTGGGCGAACTGGGGCCCCGGTCGGGCGGTGGTGACGCGCTGTCGCTGGGTCTGGGTGCCGTGGGCCACCCGCTGCTCGGAGCGGCCGTCGAACTCGCCGGTGGCACCGGGGTGGTGTGCATGGGCAGGCTGTCCCTGCACACCCACGCCTGGCTGGCGGACCACGCCGTCGGTGGTGTCGTACTGCTGCCGGGCACCGGCTTCGTCGAGCTGGCCGTACGCGCCGGCGACCAGGTCGGCTGCGGGTTCCTGGAGGAACTGACGCTGCACGCCCCGATGGTGCTGCCCGCCGACGGCGGCGGGATCCAGCTCCAGGTCGTGGTGGCCGCGCCGGAGAGTGCCGGGCACCACGGGGTGGAGGTGTTCTCCCGCCCGGAGGAGGCGGCTGCTCAGCAGGCGTGGACGCTGCACGCCAGCGGTGTGCTCGCCGCCGCCGCGGCAACCGGGACGGCCGACACGGACTTCGCCACGTGGCCGCCACAGGACGCGACGCCGGTGGACGTCACGGACGTCTACCCGGTGCGTTTGGCGGAGGTCTACGGTCCCGCCTTCCACGGGCTGCGGGCGGCCTGGCGGCGCGGCGCGGACGTGTTCGCCGAGGTGGCGCTGCCCGACGAGGCGGCGCAGGAAGCGGGTGCGTTCGGCCTGCACCCGGCGCTGCTGGACGCGGCGCTGCACGCCTCGGTCCTGGCGGACTCGTCCGCCGCGGACGAGTCCGGGCAGGTCACGATGCCGTTCGCGTGGACCGGCGTGGAGCTGCACGCCGCCGGCGCTTCGGCGCTGCGGGTACGGCTGCGGCAGGACGCGCAGGGCACGCTCTCGCTGGCGGCCGCCGACACCACCGGAGCCCCGGTGGTATCGGTCGAATCGCTCGTGCGACGTCCGGTACCCGTGGACCAGCTCCGCTCCGTACAGAACGAGCTGAGCGACTCGCTGTTCGTACCGCAGTGGACCGAGGTGCCCGGAGGCGACGTACCGTCCGGCGACTGGGTGCTGCTCGGGGCCGACGGTTACGGACTGGCCGAGGGCCTCGGCACCGCCGGTGTGCGGCTGCGTCCCTTCGCCGACCTCGGCGAGCTGGCCGCAGCCGTCGAGGCGGGCACGGCCGACCCGCGGACCGTTCTGGTCTGCGCCGACGCGCTGTCCGGTGCGGGAGCCGAGGACTCCGGCAACGAGGACGACATGTCCGGCGCCGGCCTTCCCGTGACCGTTCCCTCCGGGGAGGAGTTCCCCGGCGCGGTACGTCGGGCGGGCGGCGCGGCTCTCCGGTTCGTACAGAACTGGCTGGCCGAACCACGGCTGGAAGAGACCCAGTTGGTACTTGTCACGCGGGGCGCGGTGGACGTGGTCCCCGGCGAGCCGGTGACGGACCTGGCCGGAGCGGCCGTGCGCGGCCTGCTGCGCTCGGCGCAGGCGGAGAACCCGGGCCGGCTGCTGCTGGCCGACCTTCCCGCCACCGACGACACCTTCGCCCTTGACAATACGGAAGTGGCCCTGCTGCCTGCGGCGTTGGGCAACGGTGAGCCCGAGGTGGCGATCCGCGGACAGGCCCGCTACGGCAGGCGCCTGACCCGTCCCGCAGGTGAACTGAGGCCGGTCGAGTGGCCGTCGGGGCCGCAGGCCGATCCCGGCGCCCGCGCGCTCCTGGTGACCGGCGGCACCGGAACCCTGGGCGGGCTGGTGGCCCGGCACCTGGTGGCCACCGGAAGGGCCGGTGGCGTGGTGCTGACCAGCCGTTCCGGCCCGGCTGCCGCCGGGGCGGCCGCGCTGGCCGCCGAACTGGCGGAGCTGGGCGTGTGGGTCCGGGTGACCGCCTGCGACGCGGCCGAACGCGAGGCGCTGGCCACCGTGCTGGAGCGGATACCGGACGAGAACCCGCTGGGCTCCGTGGTGCACGCGGCAGGCGTCGTCGACGACGGCCTGGTCACCTCGCTGACGCCGGAACGGCTGTCCGCGGTGCTGCGGCCGAAGGTCGACGCGGCCTGGCACCTGCATGAGCTGACGGCACATCTGGACCTGGACCGGTTCGTGATGTTCTCGTCCGCGGCGGCCACGTTCGGCGCGCCCGGCCAGGGCAGTTACGTGGCAGCCAACTCCTTCCTCGACGCCGTGGCCGCACACCGCGCGGCTGCCGGCCTCGCGGGTACGTCACTGCAGCTGGGGCCGTGGGCGCACGAGGCCGGCATCGGCCGCAACCTGGACGCCACCTCGCTCTCCCGGATCGACCGGTCCTTCGTGCCGCTCTCGGCCGAAGAGGGACTTGTCGTCCTGGACGCCGCGCTGACCAGGGACGAAGCGGTGCTGACCCCCGCCAGGCTGGACGCGGCCGCGCTGCGCGCGCAGACCGTGTCCGGTGCGGAGGTACCGCCGCTGTGGCGGGCGCTGGCAGGTGTGTCCGTCCGCCGTACCGCCGCGTCGGCCACCGCCGCGGGCACCGGCGCCGAGGCGGGCGAGGCGCTGCGCCAGAAGCTGGCATCGGTCTCCGGCGCCGAGCGCGACCGGCTCGTGCTGGAACTGGTGCTCTCCCACTCCGCCGCCGTCCTGGGGCACGCGTCGGCTGCCGCCATCGACGCCGACCGGGCCTTCACCGACGTCGGCTTCGACTCGCTGATCGCGGTAGAACTGCGTAACCGGCTGAAGGCGGAGACCGGACTGCGGCTGCCGGCGACGCTGGTGTTCGACCATCCCACCCCGGCCGCGCTCGCCGCGATGCTGCGCGCGGAACTGGCCGGAGACCTGCCCGTCGTCGCGGCCCCCGCCGCGGCGACGACAACGGTGCCGGTGGCGGACGAGCCGATCGCCATCGTCGGTATGGCCTGCCGCTTCCCGGGCGGCGCCGCCGGCCCGGACGAGCTGTGGCAGCTGCTGGACTCGGGGGTGGACGCGATCGGCCCCTTCCCCCGGGACCGCGGCTGGGACCTGGAGATGCTCCAGGGCCCCGAGGCGGAGCGCACCGGGAAGACGTATGAGCAGGTCGGCGGGTTCGTGCAGGACGCGGCCTCCTTCGACGCCGGGTTCTTCGGGATCAGCCCGCGTGAGGCGCTGGCGATGGACCCGCAGCAGCGGCTGCTCCTCGAAACCTCCTGGGAGGCGTTCGAGCGGTCCGGGATCGACCCGGCCACGCTGCGCGGCAGCCAGACCGGCGCCTTCGTCGGCGGCTACGCATCGCGGTACGCGACCGACGTACCGCTGGAGGGCACCGGGGTCGCCGAGGGGCACCTGGCGACCGGCAACGCGACCAGCGTGCTGTCCGGCCGGCTCTCCTACACCTTCGGACTCGAAGGCCCCGCGGTGACGGTGGACACCGCGTGCTCCTCCTCCCTCGTCGCGCTGCACATGGCCTCCCAGGCGCTCCGCGCGGGGGAGTGCTCGCTCGCCCTCGCGGGCGGCGTGACGGTCAGCGCCACACCGGATGTGTTCGTCGCCTTCGCCACGGCGGGCGGAGTGTCGCTGGACGGCCGCTGCCGTTCCTTCGCCGCATCGGCCGACGGCTCCGGCTTCGCCGAGGGCGCGGGCATGCTGGTCGTGGAGCGGCTTTCCGACGCGCGGCGCAACGGGCACAAGGTCCTGGCCGTGGTGCGTGGTTCGGCGATCAACCAAGACGGTGCGTCCAACGGCCTGACCGCCCCCAACGGTCCATCCCAGCAGCGGGTGATCCGCGCGGCACTCGCCAACGCCGGTGTATCGGCGTCCGACGTGGACGTGGTGGAGGCACACGGATCGGCGACCAAACTGGGCGACCCGATCGAGGCGCAGGCGCTGCTGGCCACCTACGGCCAGGACCGTCCCGGTGACCGGCCGCTGTGGCTCGGCTCGGTGAAGTCCAACATCGGCCACGCCCAGGCCGCCGCGGGCGTCGCCGGCGTCATCAAGACGGTGCTCTCCCTCCAGCACGAGCGGATGCCGCGCACGCTGCACATCGACGAGCCGACCCCCCATGTCGACTGGTCCGACGGCGCGGTGGAGCTGGTGGCCGAGCCGGTGCCGTGGCCCAGCGGTGAGCGGGTCCGCCGCGCGGGCGTCTCCGCGTTCGGGATGAGCGGCACCAATGTGCACATCATCCTGGAGGAGGCCCCGGCCGCCGTCCCCGACGAGGCCGACGCTCCCGTCGCACCCGCACCGGTGGACGCCGGGCCCGCGCTCCTGGCCGACGGTGAGGCAAGTGCCTGGCTGGTGTCCGGCCGTTCGGCCGACGGGCTCGTCGCTCAGGCGGACCGGCTGCACGCATGGGCCGCCGCACGGCCGGAGGTGAAGCCCGCGGACGTGGCCTGGTCACTCGCCGCGACCCGCTCGGTCTTCGAGCACCGTGCCGTGGTGGTCGGCGGTGACCGGGAAGAGCTGGTCGACGGGGTGCGGTGCCTGGCCGCAGGCACGAGGTCGGCATCGGTGGTGACCGGCCTCGCCCGTCCGGCGGGCCGGACGGCGTTCGTCTTCGCGGGACAGGGCACCCAGTGGGTCGGCATGGGGCGGGAACTGCTGTACTCCTCGCCGCTGTTCGCCGCCCGTATCGCGGAGTGCGAGGCGGCACTCGCCCCGTACGTGGACTGGTCGCTGGGCGGTGTCCTGGCGGGTGCGGAGGATGCTCCCGAGCTGGAGGCGGCCGAAGTCGCCCAGCCCGCGCTGTGGGCCGTGATGGTCTCGCTGGCCGCGATCTGGGAGGCCGCGGGTATCACTCCCGATGCGGTGGTGGGTCACTCGCAGGGTGAGATCGCCGCGGCGACGGTGGCCGGGATGCTGTCGTTGGAGGATGCGGCCTGTGTGGTGGCGGTCCGGTCCCGGGCGCTGTCGGGGCTCTCGGTGGCCGGCTCGATGGTGTCGGTGGTGATGCCGGAGGGTCCGGTGCGGGAGCTGGTGGACGGCTGGGACGGCCGCCTCTCGGTGGCCGCGGTGAACGGCCCCGCCGCCGTCGTGGTCTCCGGTGAGCCGGAGGCACTGGCCGAGTTCGAACGGGAGCTGGCCGCCCGCAGGGTGATGCGCTGGCGCATCCCGGCGACCGACTTCGTGGCGCACTCCCCGGCGGTGGAACCGCTGGCCGGGCAGCTGGAGAGCGCGCTCTCCGGGATCGCCCCGCGCACCGGCCGGGTGCCGATGGTCTCCACGGTGACCGGAGCGTGGCTCACCGGCGAAGAGGTGGACGCGGCCTACTGGTTCGCCAACCTGCGCCGCACGGTGAGGTTCGAGGAGGCCGTACGGAGCCTGCTGGACGCCGGTTACGGGGCGTTCGTCGAGGTCTCGCCGCATCCGGTGCTGACCGCGGCGGTCACGGAGACCGCGGAGGACGCGGACATCGCGGACGTACTGACGGTGGGGACACTGGAGCGGGAGAACGCCGGAACGGCGCGGCTCCTCACGGCACTCGGGCACGCCCACACCGGCGGACTGCCGGTCGACTGGGGACGTGTCCTTCCGGCCGGTGCCTCCGTCGAGCTGCCCACCTACGCGTTCCAGCACCGCCGCTACTGGCTGGAGGCGGCGAACACCGGGGCCGTTCCGGCCGCAGGCGGCGACGGTGCGTCCTCGGAGTCCGAGGCCCTGTTCTGGGCGGCCGTCGAGGGCGGCGACCTGGCCGGGATCGCCCGGACGCTGTCCCTCACGGACGAGCGTCAGCTCAACGACGTACTGCCGGCCCTGACGTCCTGGCGGCTCCGGGAACGGGAGCGGTCGGAGACAGCGGCCTGGCGCTACCGGGTGACCTGGGCGCCGGTCACCGAGACCGCTCCGGCGCGCCTTTCCGGCCGGTGGCTGCTCGTCGTCCCCGCCGCCGCGGCCGACGACGAGCCGGTGGCGTGGTGCGCGGCGGCCCTGTCCGCCCGCGGCGCCGAGACCGTACTCGTCGAGGTCCCGGAGGGGGCCGTGCGGCGTGACGTGCTCGCCGAACTCGTCGGCCGGGCCGTGCGGGGCGCCGGGCCGGTGTCCGGAGTGCTGTCGCTGCTCGGCCTGGACGAGACGCCGCTGCCAGGACGTCCGGCGGTGACCGCCGGCCTGGCCGGCACGCTGGGCCTGGTGCAGGCGCTGGGTGACGCCGGGATCGAGGCACCCCTCTGGCCGGCCACCCGCGGCGCCGTCGCGACCGGCCCCGGCGAGGTGCTGACCGGCCCGCTGCAGGCACAGATCTGGGGCTTCGGCCGGATTGTCGCCCTGGAGCACCCGGACCGCTGGGGCGGACTGGTCGACCTGCCCACCACGCTGGACGAGCGCACCGGTGCGCAGCTGGCCGCCGTGCTGGCGGGCTCCGACGAGAACCAGGTGGCGATCCGGCAGGCCGGGACGGTGGGCCGCAGGCTGGCCCACGCCCCGCGGCCCCCGGCGGGCGGGACCTGGCAGCCGTCGAACGGAACCGCACTGGTCACCGGAGGCACCGGCGCACTCGGCGGCCACGTGGCACGCTGGCTGGCCGGACGCGGCGCGGGCCGCCTCGTGCTCACCAGCCGGTCAGGACCCGGCGCCGCGGGCATCGCGGCACAGGCAGCCGAACTGGCCGCCTTGGGCGTCCCCGTGGATGTCCTGGCCTGCGACGCGGCCGACCGTACCGAACTGGCCGGCCTGCTCGGCCGGATCGCGGCCGACGGCCCCGCACTCTCCACCGTGGTGCACACCGCCGCGGTACTGGACGACGGCGTGATCGACGCTCTCTCCCCCGACCGACTTGAGACGGCGCTCGCCGCCAAGGCCGCGGGCGCCGCCCACCTGGACGCGCTCACCGCCGATCTGGACCTGGACGCCTTCGTGCTGTTCTCCTCCGTGGTGGCCACCACGGGCGCCCCGGGCCAGGCCAACTACGGTGCGGCCAACGCCTATCTGGACGCCGTGGCCCAGAACCGGCGCAGTCGCGGCCTGCCCGCACTCGCCGTGGCCTGGGGTCCGTGGGCGGCCGGTGTGGCGCAGAGCTCCGATGCGGCGCGGCAGCGGCTGGCCCGCAACCAGTGGGAAGAGGTGATGGACCCGGACCTCGCGGTGCGGGCACTGGGCGAGGCGCTGGACGGCGGCGACACCGCACTGACGGTGATGAACATCGACTGGACGGCCATCCTCGCGGAGCCGCAGTCGTCGGCGGATCTGGTGCAGGCGGCCCTGATGCGCGACCTGCCGGAGGTACGCCGGCTCGCCGCGCTGCTGGCCGATGTCCCGGCGGCACCCGCCGAACGGGAGCTGGCGGACCGGCTGGCCGGCCTGACCCGGGCCGAGCAGCGACGGGCACTGACCGAGCTGGTGCAGGACAAGGCCGCCCGGGTGCTCGGCCACACCTCGCCCGATGAGGTCCAGGCAGGCAGCGCCTTCAGCGAACTCGGCTTCGACTCGCTGACCTCCGTGGAGCTGCGCAACGACCTCAGCGCCGCGACGCAGCTGCGGCTGCCCGCGACCCTGCTGTTCGACTACCCCACGCCGACGGCCCTGACCGGCTACCTGGTGGGAGAACTCCTGGGCACTGTGCCCGAGGACACCGGGGCGCCGGCCGCGGTACCCGCGACCATCGCGGCCGACGAGCCGATCGCGATCGTCGGCATGGCCTGCCACTACCCCGGCGGTGTGGCCGGCCCCGACGACCTGTGGAACCTGCTCTCCACGGGCGGCGACGCCATATCCGGCTTCCCGGACGACCGAGGCTGGGACCTGGTTGCGCCCGAGGGCTCCCCGGACGGCGCGGTCGGCGGTTTCGTCCAGGACGTCAGCGGCTTCGACGCCGGGTTCTTCGGGATCAGCCCGCGTGAGGCCCTTGCCATGGACCCGCAGCAGCGGCTGCTCCTGGAGACCTCCTGGGAGGCCCTGGAGCGGTCGGGCATCGACCCCGCGTCGCTCCGCGGTACCGCCACCGGCATGTTCGTCGGCGGCTACGCGTCCGGCTACGGCCGCGACGGTGACTTCGAGGGCGCGGCCCACCTCATCACCGGCAACGCGACCAGCGTGCTGTCCGGCCGCGTGTCGTACGCCTTCGGCCTCGAAGGTCCCGCCGTCACGGTCGATACGGCCTGCTCGTCCTCCTTGGTCGCACTGCACATGGCGGCGCAGGCGCTGCGCTCCGGAGAGTGCACGATGGCGCTCGCAGGCGGTATCACGATCATGGTGACCCCGGACGGCTTCATCGGCTTCAGCGAGCAGAGCGGCCTCGCGATGGACGGCCGCTGCAAGGCGTTCTCCGATGAGGCGGACGGCATGGGCTTCTCCGAGGGCGCCGGCATGCTCGTCGTCGAGCGGCTCTCGGACGCCCGGCGCAACGGGCACCAGGTCCTGGCACTGCTGCGCGGCAGCGCCACCAACCAGGACGGTGCGTCCAACGGTCTGACCGCGCCCAACGGCCCCTCGCAGCAGCGGGTGATCCGGGCCGCGCTGGCCAATGCCCGGCTGACGCCCGCCGATGTGGACGTGGTGGAGGCGCACGGCACCGGCACCAGGCTGGGTGACCCGATCGAGGCGCAGGCGCTGCTGGCCACCTACGGCCAGGACCGCCCCGACGACCGGCCGCTGTGGCTGGGCTCGGTGAAGTCCAACATCGGCCACACCCAGGCCGCAGCGGGTGTCGCGGGGATCATCAAGATGGTGCTGGCCCTGCAGCACGAGCAGCTGCCGCGCACCCTGCACGTGGACGAGCCGTCCAGCCACGTGGACTGGTCCACGGGCGCGGTGGAGCTGGTGGCCGAACCCGTGCCGTGGACCAGCGGAGCCAGGGTGCGCAGGGCCGGTGTTTCCTCGTTCGGTCTGAGCGGCACCAACGCGCACGTCATCCTGGAGGAGGCTCCGGCACTCACCGGTACCGCCGCCCCCGATGACGACGGGCAGACCGGCATCACCACCGAAGGCACGGTCGTCGTACCCGGCGCCGCCCACGTCTGGCCGGTATCGGGCCGGTCGGCCGCGGGCCTGGCGGCGCAGGCGGAGCGGCTCCAGGAATGGCTGGCCGCACGTCCGGAGCTGGAACCGGCGGATACAGCCTGGTCGTTGGCGACGGCCCGGTCCGCGTTCGAGCACCGCGCCGTGGTGGTGGGCGGTGACCGCACCGCGCTGGTGTCGGGCCTGCGGAGCCTGGCGGCCGGTGTACCGGACGGCGCGGTGCTCTCGGCAGTGGCCCGCCAGGACACCCGCCCGGTGTTCGCGTTCGCGGGTCAGGGTTCCCAGTGGGTCGGTATGGGACGTGAGCTGGCGGAGGTTTCGCCGGTGTTCGCGGCGCGGCTCGCCGAGTGTGCGGCGGCGCTGTCCTCGTACACGGACTGGTCGCTGGCCGATGTCCTTGCGGGTGCGGATGGTGCGCCTGCGTTGGAGGCTGCTGATGTGGTGCAGCCTGCGCTCTGGGCGGTGATGGTGTCGTTGGCTGCGGTGTGGGAGGCGGCCGGTGTCGCTCCCGAGGCTGTGGTGGGTCATTCGCAGGGGGAGATTGCTGCGGCGACGGTTGCGGGGATGTTGTCCCTTGAGGACGGTGCGCGGGTGGTGGCGCTGCGTTCGAAGTCGCTGAAGGTGCTTGCTGGTGCGGGCGGGATGCTCTCGGTCAGCCGTCCGGCTTCTGAGGTCGAGGAGCGTCTTACCCGTTTCGGTGAGCGTGCGTCGCTGGCGGCGGTCAACGGGCCTTCGGCGACGGTGGTTTCGGGTGAGCCGGACGCGCTTGAGGAGTTGAAGGCGGAGTTCGAGGCTGAGGGTGCCAGGGCGCGGATGGTGGCGGTGGACTACGCCTCGCACTCCGCTCAGGTGGACCGGCTGGAGAAGGAGATCATCTCCGTTCTGGCCGAGGTGGCTCCGCGCCGGGGCAGGGTGCCGATGGTCTCCGCGATGACCGGCGAGACCCTGACCGGTGAGGAACTGGACGCCGGATACTGGTTCCGCAGCCTCCGTGCCACGGTCCACTTCGACCGTGCGGTGCGGACCCTGGCGGGCCGTGGCCACCAGCTCTTCATCGAGGTCACCCCGCACCCGGTCCTGCTGGGCGCGATGAACGACACCCTTGAGGAAGCGGCGCAGGAGACCGGTGCGAGTGCCGTATCCGCCGCCGTCTGCGGGACGCTGCGGCGCGACGAGGACGGTGCAGGGCGGCTGCTGACCTCGCTGGCCGAGGCGTACGTCCATGGGGCGCCGGTCGACTGGCGCGCGGTACTGCCCGCTGGTGAGCGGGTCGAGTTGCCGACGTACGCCTTCCAGCACGAGCGCTACTGGCCGAAGCAGGCCGGTACCGCCTTCGGCGGAGACCCCGCTGCGCTGGGCCTGGGCGCCGTGGGCCATCCGCTGCTGGGTGCCGCGCTCGAACTGGCCGGTGGAGCAGGGCTGGTGTGCACCGGGCGCCTGTCGGTGCGGACACATCCCTGGCTGGCGGACCACGCCGTCGGCGGTGCGGTGCTGCTGCCGGGGACCGGCTTCGTGGAACTGGCCGTACGCGCCGGTGACCAGGCCGGCTGCGGACTGTTGGAAGAACTGACGCTCCAGGCACCGCTGGTGCTGCCCACCGACGGCGGGGTGCAGGTGCAGGTCGTCCTCGCCGAGGCGGACGCCGAAGGCCGCCGGACGGTCGATGTCTTCTCCCGCCCGGACTCGGCCGACGGGCCGCAGGTGTGGACGCAGCACGCCGGCGGTGTGCTCGCCCCTGCCGAGGGGGCCGCGGTGGCCGAGGCGGACTTCGCGGTGTGGCCGCCGAGGGACGCCACAGAGGTGGACGTCTCGGGCCTGTACGAGGCCGCGAGCGAAGGCTCGTACGGGTACGGCCCGGCCTTCCGTGGCCTGCGGGCGGCGTGGCGCCGTGGCGAGGATGTCTTCGCCGAGGTGGCCCTGCCCGATGAGGTGGCGGAGGACGCCGCGGCCTTCGGCCTGCACCCGGCCCTCCTGGACGGGGCGCTGCACGCCAGCGTCCTGGTGAGCGGCGGCGACCGGAACGAACCGGGCGAGGTGCGGCTTCCGTTCGCATGGACGGGGGTCGAGCTGCACGCGAGCGGTGCGTCGGTGCTCCGCGCCCGGCTGCGCCGCGACGCGCAGGGCGCGCTGGCCGTGACGGCCGCGGACGCGGCGGGGCAGCCGGTGCTCTCGGTGGCGTCGCTGATCACCCGCCCGGTGGCGACCGGCCAACTCCGCTCCGCAGACGCGGGAATGGCGGACTCGCTGTTCGGCGTCGAGTGGGCCCCCACCACCGGCGGGGAGGCCATCGCCGGGGAATGGGCGCTGGTCGGTACGGACCGCTTCGGCGTCGCCGAGCCCCTGGAAGGGGCCGGCACACTGGTTCGTTGCTTCCCGGGGCTGACGGAACTGGCCGCTGCCACGGAGATCGGCGAGATCGCCCCCGCCGTGGTCCTGGTCTGTGCCGGTGACGACGGCCGGGACGACGACCCGGCTCGGGCCGCTGCCCGGGCCACCGGGGAGACCCTCGGTCTGGTGCAGGAATGGCTGGCCGAACAGCGCCTCGACAAGGCCCGCCTGGTGGTGCTCACCCGTGGTGGTGTGGCGGTGTCGGCCGGTGAGGGGGTGGCCGATCTGCCGGCCGCCGCTCTCGCCGGGCTGGTGCGCTCGGCGCAGTCGGAGAACCCGGACCGGCTGGTCCTCGTCGACCTGCCGGTGCGCGAGGACGGTGAGTACGCCACGCTGCTGCCGGGTGCGCTGGGTGGCGACGAGAGCGAACTCGCTGTCCGGGGCGGTGTGTTGTACGGGCGGCGGTTGACGCGGTCTTCGGGTGCGTTGGTGGTTCCTGAGGGTGTGTGGCGGCTGGAGCCGGATGCGGGTGGTTCGCTGGAGGGGCTGGCGTTGGTGCCGGTTCCTGGGGTGGATGGCCCGTTGTCGGCGGGTCAGGTGCGGGTGGCGGTCGGTGCCGCGGGGCTGAACTTCCGTGATGTGCTGATCGCGCTGGGTATGTACCCCGGCGGCGGAGTGCTCGGCGGCGAGATCGCCGGGACGGTGCTCGAAGCCGGACCTGAGACGGGTCGACTGAAGCCGGGCGACCGGGTGATGGGCCTGGCCGAGGGCGGGTTCGGCCCGTCGGCGGTCACGGATGCCCGCCAGCTGGTACGGATCCCGGACGGCTGGTCGTTCGCGGAGGCCGCCTCCGTCCCCAGCGCCTTCATGACGGCCTGGTATGCGTTGGTGGAGTTGGCGGGTGCGAAGTCGGGTCAGCGGGTGTTGGTGCATGCCGGTGCTGGTGGTGTGGGTATGGCGGCGGTGCGGATTGCCCGGTATCTGGGGTTGGAGGTCTTTGCGACGGCGAGTCCGGGCAAGTGGTCGGTGCTGGCGGGGATGGGCCTGGATGAGGCGCATGTGTCGTCGTCGCGTGGGGTGGGTTTCGAGGCGGAGTTCCTGGCTGCCACGGGTGGTGCCGGTATGGACGTGGTGGTGAATTCGCTGGCGGGTGAGTTCACTGATGCGTCGTTGCGGTTGTTGCCGCGTGGTGGGGCGTTCGTGGAGATGGGCCGTACGGATGTCCGTGACGCGGAAGTCGTCGCGGGGCAACACCCGGGCGTCCACTACCGGCCGTTCGAACTCTCGGAGGCGGGTCCCGCAGCGCTGGGCACGATGCTCGGGAAGGTCGTGGAACTGCTCGCCGCCGGGGAGCTGGAGCGTCTTCCGCTGCGGGCCTGGGGCGTCCGGCAGGCGCGGGACGCGTTCCGCTTCATGCAGCACGCCCGGCACACCGGCAAGATCGTCCTGACCTTCCCCGCCCACCTCGCCGAGGCCCGTCCGGCCACCGCGCACAGCACCCGTACCGCCCTGATCACCGGTGGTACCGGAACCTTGGGTGGTCTGGTGGCGCGGCATCTGGCGGCGACGGGGCGGGCGGACGGGCTGGTTCTGACCAGTCGTTCGGGTCCTGGTGCGGTCGGGGCGGCGGCACTGGCCGCCGAGCTGGCGGAGTCGGGTGCGTCGGTGGATGTGGTGGCGTGTGATGCGGCGGAGCGTGAGGACCTGGCCGCTGTGGTGGCCGGGGTGCCCCAGGAGCGCCCGTTGCGGACCGTGGTGCACACGGCGGGTGTGCTGGACGACGGCACGGTGGCCTCGTTGACCCCTGAGCGGATCGCGGGGGTGCTGCGGCCGAAGGCGGACGGTGCCTGGAACCTGCATGAACTCACCCGTGGGCTGGACCTCGACCACTTCGTACTCTTCTCCTCCGCCGCGGCCACCTTCTCCAGCCCGGGCCAGGGCAACTACGTGGCGGCCAACGCCTTCCTGGACGCACTGGCCGCCGAACGCAGGGCGGCCGGGCTGCCCGGCACCTCGCTGGCCTGGGGCATGTGGGCCGAGGCCAGCGCCCTGACCGGAAGGCTCAGCGAGTCGGAGCGCGCCCGCATCAACCGCGGCGGCTTCGCGGCACTGAACGCGGACGAAGGACTCGCGCTGCTGGACCTGGCCCTGGCCAGGGACGAGGCGCTGCTGATGCCGGCCAAGCTCGACCTGGCCGGACTGCGGGCACAGAGCGCGGGCAGCGCGGAGGTTCCGCCGCTGTTCCGGGCACTGGTCTCGGCCGGGTCCGGGCGGCGCAGCGCCGCCGGGGCCGGCGGCGCGGGCGCCGACTCGCTGCACCAGCAGCTGGCCGGACTGCCGGAAGCGGAGCGGACACGGCTGCTGACCGACCTGGTCCGCACCCATGTGGCGGCCGTCCTGGGACACGGCTCCGGGGAGGCGATCGAGCCGGGCCGGGCCTTCACCGACATCGGCTTCGACTCGCTGACCGCCGTCGAACTGCGCAACCGGCTCAGCACGGCAACCGGGAAGCGGCTGCCGGCCACCCTGGTCTTCGACTACCCCAACACCCTGGAACTGGCTGCCTTCCTGCTCGACGAGCTGCTTCCCGGGCTTGTTGAACAGGGCGCGCAGGACCCTGCGGAGGAGAAACTGCGGGAGGCACTCGCGAGCGTTCCGCTCTCCAGGTTCCGTGAGGCCGGGCTGATGGATGCGCTGATGCGGCTCGCCGGTGTCCGCGACGACGCCCTGCTGAGTGGTGAGGAAGACCAGGGCGGAGACATCGACGCCCTGGACGCCGACAGCCTGATCCGCCTGGCCCTGGAGGGCGAGACGGAGTGACGGTGCGCACGACGCGGGGGAAGAGGTCGCGGACGGTGCCGCGAATGACATGTGAAGTGCTCGATGTGTGGAGGCAGCGATGACCGGACAGGCCGACAAGCTCCTGGAAGCGCTGCGTGCCTCGGTCAAGGAGACCGAGCGGCTGCGGCAGCAGAACCGCCGGCTCGTCGATGCGGCATCGGAACCGCTGGCGATCGTCGGCATGAGCTGCCGGTACCCGGGCGGTGTGACCACCCCTGAGCAGCTGTGGGAGCTGGTCGCGACAGGCGGGGACGCCATCTCCGGCTTCCCCGCCGACCGCGGCTGGGACACCGGGGGCGTCCAGGACCCCGACCCGGACCACCAGGGCACTTCCTCCGTGGCCAAGGGCGGCTTCCTCCAGGACGCGGCCGGCTTCGATGCGGGGTTCTTCGGGATCAGCCCGCGTGAGGCGCTGGCGATGGACCCGCAGCAGCGGCTGCTCCTGGAGACGTCGTGGGAGGCGCTGGAGCGGGCCGGTGTGGCACCCTCCTCGCTCCGCGGCACGCAGACGGGGGTGTTCGTCGGGGCCGCCACATCGGACTACCACGCCAACCCGGCCCTGCACACCGACGACCTCTACTGGCACCTGATGACCGGTGGCGCGGTCAGCGTGATGTCCGGGCGCATCTCCTATCTGCTCGGGCTGCAGGGCCCGGCGGTGTCGGTGGACACGGCCTGCTCGTCCTCACTGGTCGCGCTCCACCTGGCCTGCCAGGCGCTGCGCTCCGGGGAGTGCTCGATGGCGCTGGCCGGGGGCGCCACAGTGATGGCATCGACCGTCGGGCTCGTCGGGTTCTCCCGGCAGAGCGGCCTGGCCCAGGACGGCCGCTGCAAGGCGTTCTCCGCCGACGCGGACGGCATGGGCATGGGCGAGGGCGCCGGCATGGTCGTCGTCGAGCGCCTCTCGGACGCCCGCCGGAACGGCCACGAGGTGCTGGCGGTGGTGCGGGGCTCAGCCATCAACCAGGACGGTGCGTCCAACGGCCTGACCGCGCCCAACGGCCCGTCCCAGCAGCGGGTGATCCGTGCCGCACTGGCCGGCGCCCACCTGACGGCGGCCGATGTCGATGTGGTGGAGGCGCACGGCACCGGTACGACGCTGGGTGACCCGATCGAGGCGCAGGCGCTGCTGGCCACCTACGGCCAGGACCGTCCCGAAGGCCGTCCGGTGTGGCTGGGCTCGGTGAAGTCCAACATCGGCCACGCCCAGCAGGCGGCCGGTGTCGCGGGGGTCATCAAAATGGTGATGGCCCTGCGGCAGGGCGAGCTGCCCCGGACCCTGCACGCGGACGAGCCATCGCCGCACGTGGACTGGGCCGCGGGGGACGTCAGGCTGCTGACGGAGCAGATGCCCTGGCCCAGCGGGGAGCGGGTGCGGCGCGCCGGTGTCTCCTCGTTCGGCCTCAGCGGAACCAACGCGCACGTCCTCCTGGAGGAGGCACCTGAGGCCACCGCCGATGAGGCCCCGGCGGAGACCGGGGAAGAGGGCGCCGGGACCACGGCCCCCGCGCCGCTGGTGTCGGGTGCCGGTGCATGGGTCGTGTCCGGCCGTTCGGCTGCGGGCCTGGGCGCGCAGGCGGAACGGCTGCGGGAGTGGGTGGCTGCCCGTCCCGAGTTGGAGCCGGCCGATGTGGCCCGGTCGTTGGCGGTCACTCGCTCGGTGTTCGAGCACCGGGCGGTGGTGGTCGGTACGGACCGCGCCGAGCTGACCGGCGGCCTGGAGAGCCTGGCTACGGGCGTTCCGACCGGCGCTGTGGTGTCCGGGGTGGCCCGCTCCGGTGTCCGTCCGGTGTTCGCGTTCGCGGGTCAGGGTTCGCAGTGGGTGGGGATGGGGCGTGAGCTGGCGGGGGTTTCGCCGGTGTTCGCGGCGCGGCTGGGTGAGTGTGCCGAGGCGCTCTCGCCGTACGTGGACTGGTCGTTGGACGATGTACTGGCGGGGGCGGAGGGTGCGCCTGTCCTGGAGGCGGCTGATGTGGTTCAGCCTGCTCTGTGGGCGGTGATGGTGTCGTTGGCTGTGGTGTGGGAGGCGGCCGGTGTCGCCCCGGAGGCTGTGGTCGGGCATTCGCAGGGCGAGATCGCGGCGGCGACCGTTGCGGGGATGTTGTCCCTTGAGGATGGTGCCCGGGTGGTGGCGCTGCGCTCGAAGTCGCTGAAGGTGCTTGCTGGTGCGGGCGGGATGCTCTCGATCAGCCGCCCGGCCTCCGAGGTCGAGGAGCGTCTGGTCCGCTTCGGTGAGCGTGCGTCGCTGGCTGCGGTGAACGGGCCTTCGGTGACGGTGGTTTCGGGTGAGCCGGGCGCTCTGGAGGAGTTGAAGGCGGAGTTCGAGGCTGAGGGTGCCAGGGCGCGGATGGTGGCGGTGGACTACGCCTCGCACTCCGCTCAGGTGGACCG
>NZ_JBHYWP010000145.1:0-16538 GCF_042751845.1 Streptomyces sp. NPDC059398
AGCCGACGAATCCACGGAAGGACAGCCGAAGCGCCAGTCAGTCCTGGGGTCAGACCGCCGAGCGGAGCCACAGCAATCATCACTGTCAGTCCTCGTGGCCGAGCTGGAGGTCACGCTCGGTGCGTCCGCCCCCGGCGACCTGGAGCACCGTGGCCACCGGCGGGTAGCCGGCCGCGATGACCGTGTACTCGCCGGACGAGAGATCCACGAAACGGAAGGTGCCGTCGGGGCCCGTGGTGAGGGTGTCCACCACGTTTCCGGCCGCGTCGAGCAGGGTGACCCGTGCGTCCTCGACCGCCCGGCCCCCGGGGGCGCGCACCGTGCCGCGCAGCACGGCGCCGCCCGCGAGCTCCAGGTCCTGCCGGGTCTCGCGTGCGGCCTGCACGCTCACCGGCAGCGCGGCGGGGCGGAACGCGGGGGCGCTCCCGGCGAGGGTGTACTCGCCGGCCACCAACTCGTTGATGACATAGCCGCCTTCCGGGCCACTGCGGGTGGAGGCGACGACCTCTCCGCGTACGTCGGTGAGGGTAACGGCCGCGTCACGCACGGGTGTACCGTCCGCTGTCACCACGGTCCCGGCCAGCCGTCCGGCGCCGCCGAGTACCACGTCGAGATCGACGGGGCGCTCTCCGACGGTGACGCTGACCGCCTGCGGCTGGTGGCCGCCCGCCGCCGCGATGAGGACGTACGAGCCGGATCCGGGCACGCTCAGCGCGTACCGTCCGTCCTCGCCGCTCCCTCCGCGCCCGACCTGGCGCCCGGTGATGTCGATGAGGGTCAGGGCGGCGCGCGGCACGGTGGATCCGTCGTAGTGCTGGACGGTTCCGCAGACGGGGACGCCCGGGACGTAGGGGGCTTCCGGGACACGGGCGGCGGGCACGGCCGCGTCCGGTGCTGCTGCGGGGGCGTTGTGGGACACCAGCGGTTTCTCCTTGAGGAAGAAGGCGATGAACAGGCCGAGCACGAGCACCGGCACGAGGTAGAGGAAGATCCGGGGCATGGCGTCGGCGTACGCCCGGATGTAGCCGTCCCGCAGGGCGGGCGGCAGCGTGCGGACCAGCTGCGGGGTGACCGACTCGGGGTCGGGCAGCCGGGCGCCGGCCGGGATGGCGGTCCTGAGCGCGTCCGTGAGGCGGTTGGCGAAGAGCGCGCCGAAGACGGCCGCCCCGACACTGCCGCCGATCTGCCGGAAGTAGTTGTTGGCGCTGGTGGCGGAGCCGAGGTCGCGGGGTGCCACGGAGTTCTGCACGGCCAGCACCAGGATCGACATGATCAGCCCGATGCCGACACCGAGTACGGCCATCCAGATGCTGTACGTCAGCTGGGGGGTGTCGGTCTTCAGACGCGAGAGCAGCCACATCCCGACGGCCGAGATCGCGGTGCCGAGCACCGGATAGATCTTGTACCGGCCGGTGCGGCTGGTCAGCTGTCCCGAGACGATGGAGGCGATGACGACACCGCCCATCATCGGCAGCATGAAGAGCCCGGACTCGGTGGCGCTGGCGCCGTCGACCATCTGGAGAAAGGTCGGCAGATAGCTGGCGGCGCCGAAGAGCGCCACGCCCACCACGGCCCCGACGAGCGCCGTCACATTGAAGATCGGGTCGCGGAACAGCCGCAGCGGGATGATCGGTTCGGGCGCCCGGTGCTCAACGGCCAGGAAGAGCAGGGTCGTCACGGCGCAGCCGGCGGCCAGCCCGACGATGGTGCGCGAGCCCCAGGCGTACTCGGTGCCGCCCCAGGTGGTCAGCAGCACCAGACAGGTCGAGGCGGCGGCCAGCAGCAGCGCGCCGAGTACGTCGAGGCGGGGCTTCGCGGTCGGCTTCGGGAGCTTCAGCACGGCCGCGATGACGGCGAGGGTGACCAGGCCGAACGGCACATTGAGGTAGAAGCACCAGCGCCAGGACGCGTGGTCGGTGAAGAAGCCGCCGATGAGCGGCCCCGCGACGGACGCGAGACCGAAGACCGCGCCGATCAGGCCCATGAAGCGGCCGCGTTCGCGGGGCGGCACGATGTCGCCGATGATCGCCTGTACGCCGATCATCAGGCCGCCGCCCCCGATGCCCTGGACGGCGCGGAAGGCGATGAGTTCGTTCATCGTCCGGGACCAGCCGGCCAGCGCCGAGCCGATCACGAAAACGATGATCGCGAACATGAAGATGCTCTTGCGGCCGAAGAGGTCGCCGAGCTTGCCGTAGACCGGCAGGCCGATGGTGGAGGCGAGGAGATACGCGGTGACGGCCCAGGACATCTTGTCCAGGCCGTGCAGTTCACCGACGATCTTCGGCAGCGCCGTCGCCACGATCATCTGGTCGAGAGCCGCCAGCAGCAGCGTGAGCATCAGCCCGAAGAAGACCATCCGCACCCGGCCGGGGCTGAGTCCGGGCTGCTCCCCCGGCACCGGGGGCGGCGGGGGCGGGACGGCCACCGTCTCCATCAGGACAGTGGTCTGCCCCTCGGGAACGTCCTTCCCGTCCTTCCCGACCTTTCCGTCCTTCACCAGAGTGATTCCACCCACGTACCGCTCCCCTTCGTCGCGCCTGCGCCGCCCTTTTCTCGCATTCGGCGACAAGGGGGTGCAAGCGCGACGGAGGGCGCGCGAGGCGCACGCCGGGGGCTTCAGGGCCGGTGAGAGCCCCTACGGCGTACAACCGGGCCGTAAAGAAGACCACTCGAACCGGTGAGCATCAACTCCGCCCGAAGGGGTTACGGAGTGGACGGACCGAACAGCAACAGGACGGTCTACTTGCCGACTTCGGCGTCGAGCTTCGCGAGCAGTTCGTCGTAGATGCGGCCGAGCCCCTTGGGGGCGAAGGTCTTCTCGAAGAATCCGCCGATGCCGCCCGCGCCGTTCCACACGGTGGAGACGACCACCTTTGACCTGCCCTCGCCCGCGGGAGTGACCGTCCAGGTGGTCACCATCGAGGAGTTGCGGTCCTTCTCGGCGAGCTGCCCGTCGGTCGGCTCGGTCACATCGAGCAGGCAGTCCCGGATGCGCTTGCTGGTGGCCTGGAGCTTCCAGTGGACGAGGGTGCCGTCGCCGTCGCCGCCCTCCCGGACCTCGTACTCGCTGAAGTGTCCGGGCAGGAGCTTCTCGCGCGTACCGCTGTAGTCGGCGAGTGCGTCGAACACCGCCTCGGGGTCAGCCGCGATGATCCGCTCCGTGGTGGCCTCTACCTGCGCCATACCAGTTCCTCCAGCTGTCGTTCTTCAGTCGGTGTGATGAACCGCGTGCTGAGCCAACCACCTCGGGTGCGGCCACGGAAATCCGGGTTGCACGCACGAGGGGAACAGGTGTTCTATTACGAGGTACGTGCTATCGAGGGAGGCGCCATGCGCTGGGACCAGCTGACCGCGAACGGCGGGAGCGACACCGCAGGGAACGGCGGAACCGGTGAGAACGCCGCGCTGTTCGGGGCGGACTCGGTGACCACCCGCACCTTCGACACCCCGGAGTTCCGCGGTATCACCTTCCACGAGATACGGGCCCGTTCGATCGTGAACCGGGTGCCCGGCGCCTCCCGGATGCCGTTCGAATGGACGGTCAATCCCTACCGGGGGTGCAGTCACGCCTGTGTCTACTGTTTCGCACGCAGGACCCACAGCTATCTGGACCTCGACACCGGCCTCGGCTTCGACTCGCAGATCATCGTGAAGACCAACGCACCGGAACTGCTGCGCTCCAGGCTCGCATCGCGCCAGTGGCAGGGCGCGCACATCGCGATGGGCACCAATGTCGACTGCTACCAGCGGGCCGAGGGGCGGTACCGGCTGATGCCGGGCATCATCTCGGCGCTGCGCGACTACGCCAACCCGTTCAGCATCCTGACCAAGGGCACCCTGATCCTGCGCGATCTGGAGCTGCTCCAGCAGGCGGCGCGGGTCACCGAGGTCGGCGTCTCGGTCTCCGCGGGCTTCGTGGACGAGGAGCTGTGGCGCACGGTGGAGCCGGGCACCCCCTCACCGCTGCGCCGGCTCGACGCCGTACGCACCCTGACCGACGCCGGGATCGGCTGCGGGGTGCTGATGGCGCCGGTGATCCCGTTCCTCGGCGACCATCCGGACCAGCTGCGCGCCACAGTCCGCGCCGTCGCGGCCTCCGGGGCCACCTCGGTCACCCCGCTCGTCCTGCATCTGCGGCCGGGCGCGCGCGAGTGGTTCATGTCCTGGCTCGGTGAGCGCCATCCGCATCTGGTCCGGCGCTACGAGCGGTTGTACGCGGAGGGGGCGTACGCCCCCAGGTGGTACCAGCGCCGGATCACCCGTCAGGTGCACGAGCTGGCCGCCGAGTACGGCATCGGGCCGGCCCAGCGCGGTGTGCCGCGCCGGATCCCGGCACCGCGCGAGACCTCGCCCGCGGTGCCCACTCAGCTGACCCTGATCTGAGGCGGTACGGAGAGCTCGTCCGGCCCTGATCCGAAGGCCGGCCCTGATCCGAAGCGTACGGAGACCTCCTCCCGGGCGGCGGCACGGAAGCCCGCCCGGCCGAGGCCGGCAGCCCCGCCGACCCGAGCGGACCCGGGCGGGGCCCTAGCCGAGCAGGCCGAGCGCGCGGGACGCCGCGGTATGGAGCGCGGGACGGGTCAGGGCCGCTTCGAGCACGGGCCGCGCCTGCGGGTCGCCGAGCTGCCCCAGCCCCTCGACGCAGCCGAGCGCGATCCGCGGGTGGGGGTTGTCCGGGGTCAGCAGCGATGCCAGCGTGCGGATCAGCGCGGGCGCGGACTCCGGCGCCCGCAGCGCGGCGAGCAGCCGCACCGGCTGGAGCGCGTAGGCCGTGCGCAGCGGGTTGGTGGCGAGTGCGGCGGCGGCGCGCGCGGTACGCGGATCGCCGAGGCGGGCCAGCGCGTGGGCCGCGGGGACACAGCGCTCCGGGTCCCGGTGGTTGAGCAGCAGGACCAGCGCCTCGAAGGCCCGGCGGTCCCCGGCGCAGCCCAGCCGGAACGCCGCCAGCTCACGGGCCCACAGTGGCCGCCCCAGCTCGGTCAGGACCCGGGCCAGCTCCTCGTGGTCCGCGGTGGCGGCCAGCCGCTCGTACGCCGCCGAGCCGCCCGACTCCACGCGCAGCCGGTCCTGGAGCGACCGGAGTTGGTCATCGGAAGCAGAAGAAGCGGAAGCAGACGAAGCGGAAGCGGCGGATGCGGCGGATTCCATGCCCGAAGCGTAGAACCTGCCGGCCGGCGCCCCGGGGCCTTTCGCGGGACCCGGGGCGATCCAGATCACAGCGCCCCAGGTATGGCGGGCTCACTGCCCGGCGGTTACTCTCAGATGAGCGGGACACACCCCGCTCGTACCACCTCGGCGCGGCCTGGTGACGCAGCCGCCACGAGTGTCTGTCGGTTCAGTACTTCCGCAGTTCTGTACGGCGTGGCCCCGGGACCGGGTCCGCCGGCCCCTCTCACGACACCCTCCGCACGCCCCGGCGCGTACCCCTGGTCGCGTACCCCGGGTCCGGTCGGCACCGCGTGCGCCCCTCAGTCGTCACTCATCCCTGGAGTCCCCTGATGGACATCCCTCTGCACACCATCGCCGTGGTCGGCCTCGGCACCATGGGCACGGGCATCACCGAGGTCCTGGCCCGCGGCGGACGCGAGGTCATCGGCATCGACGTCAGCGCCGAGGCGGCGGGCCGCGCCGTGGCGGCGCTGGAAGCCTCCACCGCCCGCGCCGTGCGCCGCGAGCGGCTCACCGAGGAGGAGCGGCTGGACGTCCTCGCGCGCTTCCGCACCTTCTCCGATCTCCAGGCCGCCGCCGACGCCGATCTGGTGATCGAGGTCGTGCCCGAGTCGTACGAGACCAAGCAGCAGGTCCTCCGCGCCCTGGACGGGATCGTGCGCCCCACCGCGGTCCTGGCGACCGGTACCAACGCCCTGTCCGTGACCCGGCTCGCCGCCGACACCGCGCACCCCGAACGCGTCCTGGGCCTGCACTTCTTCAACCCGGCCCCGGCGATGAAGCTGGTCGAGGTGGTCTCATCGGTGCTGACCGCCCCGAAGGCCGTCGAGGCGGTCACCACGCTCGCCCGCGAGCTGGGCAAGGAGCCCGTCGCCGTCGGCGACCGCCCCGGATTCGTCGCCGACGGACTGCTCTTCGGCTACCTCAACCAGGCCGCGGCCATGTACGAGGCCAAGTACGCGTCCCGCGAGGACATCGACGCGGCGATGCGGCTCGGCTGCGGCCTGCCGATGGGCCCGCTCGCGCTGCTCGACCTGATCGGGATCGACACCGCGCGCACCGTCCTGGACGCGATGTACTCGGCCTCCCGCGACCGGCTGCACGCCCCCGCGCCGATCCTCAAGCAGCTCAGCAACGCCGGGCTCACCGGCCGCAAGTCGGGCCGCGGTTTCTACACGTACGAGGCGCCCGGCAGCGCCGATGTGGTGCGGGACGCCCTCACCCCGCTGGACGGCCCCCAGCCCACCGCGGCCCGCCCGGTCTCCTCGGTGGGCGTCGCGGGCTCGGGGACGATGGCGTCGGGGATCGCCGAGGTGTTCGCCAAGGCCGGTTACGACGTGGTGCTCGCCGCCCGCAGCCCGGAGAAGGCCGACACCGCCAAGGCCCGTATCGCCAAGTCGCTGGCCCGCTCCGTCGACAAGGGCCGGATGACCGCGGCGGCCCGTGACGAGACGCTGGCCAGGATCACACCGGCCGGTTCGCTCGACGCGTTCGCCGGAGTGGATCTGGCCGTCGAGGCGGTGGCCGAGGACCTGGAGATCAAGCAGCAGCTCTTCGAGACGCTCGACAAGGTCTGCAAGCAGGGCGCGGTGCTCGCCACCACGACCTCCTCACTGCCGGTGATCGCCTGCGCCCGCGCCACCACGCGCCCGCAGGACGTCGTCGGGATGCACTTCTTCAACCCGGCGCCGGCGATGAAACTGGTCGAGGTGGTCCGCACGGTCCTCACCGCCGACGACGTCCACGCGACGGTCCGCGAGGTCTGCACCGCGGTCCGCAAGCACCCGGTGGACTGCGGCGACCGGGCCGGCTTCATCGTGAACGCGCTGCTGTTCCCCTACCTCAACAACGCGGTCAAGATGGTCCAGGAGCACTACGCGACGCTCGACGACATCGACGCGGCGATGAAGCTGGGCGGGGGCTATCCAATGGGCCCCTTCGAACTCCTTGACGTGGTCGGCCTCGATGTCTCGCTCGCCATCGAGCGGGTGCTGCACCGCGAGTTCCGCGACCCTGGGCTCGCCCCCGCGCCGCTCCTCGAACACCTGGTGGCGGCGGGCTGCCTGGGCCGCAAGACCGGGCGCGGATTCCGCGAGTATGCCCGTCGCTGATCCGCCGGGCGGCTGGGGCGGGCTGCTGGAACCGGGTGGCAGCCCCGGCCCCGGCAGCCCGGCGCCACGTTCCGCAGGTCCGATGCAGTACGTTCGGACCATGCCCGAGCTCACCGGCCCCGTCCGACGGCCTGTCCGCAAGAAGGCGTCGTCCGACGCCCCTGAGAGTGCCGCGGGCAGCCGCGCGGCCGCCCAGCGCCTGAAGATGCGCCGTGAACTGGCGTCGGCGGCGATGGAACTCTTCGCGGCCAAGGGGTACGAGGCGACGACCGTCGACGAGATCGCGGCGCGGGCCGGAGTGGCCCGCCGTACCTTCTTCCGGCACTTCCGCTCCAAGGAAGAGGCGATCTTCCCGGACCACGACGACACCCTGGTACGGGCCGAGGCGGTGCTCAACGCGGCGCCCCCGCACGAGCATCCGCTGGACACCGTGTGCCGGGGCATCAAGGAAGTCATGCGGATGTACGCGGCGGCGCCCGCGGTATCGGTGGCGCGGTACAAGCTGACCCGTGAGGTGCCCACGCTGCGCGAGGCGGAGATCGCCTCGGTGGCCCGTTACGAGCGGCTGTTCACGCGCTATCTGCTGGGCCACTTCGACGAGCACGAGCAGCACGACGGCAACGACGATCCGCTGCTGGCCGAGGTCGCGGCGTCCGCCGTGGTCACCGCGCACAACCACGTACTGCGCCGCTGGCTGCGGGCGGGCGGCCAGGGCGATGTGGAGGACCGGCTCGACCATGCCTTCGCCATCGTCCGGGACACCTTCGGCACCGGGATAGGCGCCGGCCGCACCGCTGAGCGCACCCCGGCCGCGACCGTGCGGAGCAGTGGTGAGGTGCTGGTGACGGTGGCGCGTACCGACGCCCCGCTCGACGAGGTCATGCGCACCATCGAGCAGGCGCTGCGGAAGCACTGAGCGCACCCGACCGCACCCGTTCCGCGACGGCCGCCCCTGGGGGCGGCCGTTTCTGGCTTTCTCCGCTCATCCGTGGCCGCCCGGTGACAACTGAGGGAATTTGTTGGCACTCAGTGTCTTGCCACTTGGCACCGGGTGCCATACGTTGAAGGTGTCCGAGCGGCCGGCGTGCAGCGACCTCCGTGTGCCGGCTGTCCCCGTGGACCACGTGTTCACGCGCCCGGACGCCTGCGTCACAGGCACCTTCAGCGCCCCACCACGGCGCGGCCACTCCCGCTCACGCCGAACCGACGGCACACCTCCACAGCAGCAGCCCCGCCTCCCGCGGGGCCCACCCGACCAACTCCCCCAACCCTCATCGCCGGAGGCAGCACCGTGAAGGAAATCCTGGACGCGATCCAGTCGCGGACCGAAACAGCTGGCGGCTCGTCCGCTGCCACGGCGGCCGACTTCGCCGCCCTGCCCCTCCCCGACTCGTATCGCGCGGTGACCGTGCACAAGGACGAGGCGGAGATGTTCGCCGGCCTCGAAAGCCGCGAGAAGGACCCCCGCAAGTCGCTCCATGTCGATGAGGTGCCGGTGCCCGAACTCGGGCCTGGCGAGGCCCTGGTGGCCGTCATGGCCAGCTCGGTGAATTACAACTCGGTCTGGACCTCCATCTTCGAGCCGATGTCGACCTTCGGCTTCCTGGAGCGGTACGGGAAGCTCAGCGAGCTGACGAAGCGTCACGACCTGCCGTACCACATCATCGGCTCCGACCTGGCGGGCGTCGTGCTGCGGACCGGACCCGGTGTCAACGCCTGGCACCCGGGCGACGAAGTCGTCGCGCACTGCCTCTCGGTGGAGCTGGAGAGCTCCGACGGCCACAACGACACGATGCTCGACCCCGAGCAGCGCATCTGGGGCTTCGAGACCAACTTCGGCGGTCTGGCGGAGATCGCCCTCGTCAAGTCCAACCAGCTGATGCCCAAGCCGGGACACCTCAGCTGGGAGGAGGCCGCCGCCCCCGGACTGGTCAACTCGACCGCGTACCGCCAGCTGGTCTCCCGCAACGGCGCCGGGATGAAGCAGGGCGACAACGTGCTGATCTGGGGCGCGAGCGGTGGACTTGGCAGCTACGCCACCCAGTTCGCGCTGGCCGGCGGCGCCAACCCGATCTGTGTCGTCTCCAGCGACCAGAAGGCGGACATCTGCCGCCGGATGGGCGCCGATGCGATCATCGACCGCAACGCCGAGGGCTACCGGTTCTGGAAGGACGAGCAGACCCAGGACCCGCGCGAGTGGAAGCGGTTCGGCAAGCGCATCCGCGAACTGACCGGCGGCGAGGACGTGGACATCGTCTTCGAGCACCCGGGCCGTGAGACCTTCGGCGCCTCGGTGTATGTGACGCGCAAGGGCGGCACGATCGTCACCTGCGCCTCGACGTCGGGATTCACCCACGAGTACGACAACCGCTATCTGTGGATGTCGCTGAAGCGGATCATCGGCTCCCACTTCGCCAACTACCGTGAGGCGTGGGAGGCCAACCGGCTGATCGCCAAGGGCAAGATCCACCCCACCCTGTCGAAGGTGTACGCGCTCGACGACACCGGGCAGGCCGCGTACGACGTCCACCGCAATATGCACCAGGGCAAGGTCGGCGTCCTGGCGCTGGCACCCGCCGAGGGTCTCGGAGTGCGCGACCGGGAGCTGCGCGAGAAGCACGTCGACGCCATCAACCTGTTCCGCGACACCCCGGCGGCACCGGCCGCCGCCGTCGGCCGGAACGTCTGAGGTCTCCCGATGACTGAACGTCACAAGGACCGCCCCTGGCTCATGCGCACGTACGCCGGGCATTCGACGGCCGAGGCGTCCAACGAGCTCTACCGGCGCAACCTCGCCAAGGGCCAGACCGGTCTCTCCGTCGCCTTCGACCTGCCCACGCAGACCGGCTACGACCCGGACCACATCCTGGCCCGGGGCGAGGTCGGCCGGGTCGGGGTGCCCGTCTCCCATCTCGGCGACATGCGGCGGCTGTTCCAGGACATCCCGCTGGAGCAGATGAACACCTCGATGACCATCAACGCCACCGCCATGTGGCTGCTTGCGCTCTACCAGGTGGTCGCGGAGGAGCAGGGCGCGGACCCGGAGCGGCTCCAGGGCACGACACAGAACGACATCGTCAAGGAGTACCTGTCGCGCGGGACGCATGTCTTCCCGCCGGGCCCGAGCCTGCGGCTCACCACCGACATGATCACGTACACCGTGGCCCGCATCCCCAAGTGGAACCCGATCAACATCTGCAGTTACCACCTCCAGGAGGCGGGCGCCACACCGGTCCAGGAGATCGCGTACGCCATGTCCACCGCGATCGCGGTCCTGGACGCCGTACGCGACTCGGGGCAGGTGCCGCCCGAACGGTTCGACGCGGTCGTCGCACGGATCTCGTTCTTCGTGAACGCGGGCGTCCGCTTCATCGAGGAGATGTGCAAGATGCGCGCCTTCGGCCGCATCTGGGACCGGCTGACGCAGGAGCGGTACGGCATCACGGACCCCAGGAAGCGCCGCTTCCGCTACGGCGTCCAGGTCAACTCGCTGGGGCTCACGGAGGCGCAGCCGGAGAACAACGTCCAGCGCATCGTGCTGGAGATGCTGGCGGTCACCCTGTCCAAGGACGCACGGGCCCGCGCGGTGCAGCTGCCCGCCTGGAACGAGGCGCTGGGGCTGCCCAGGCCCTGGGACCAGCAGTGGTCGCTGCGGATCCAGCAGGTGCTCGCCCAGGAGAGCGATCTGCTGGAGTACGAGGACATCTTCGAGGGCTCGCACGTCATCGAGGCCAAGGTCGGCGAACTGGTCGAGGAGTCACTGGCGGAGATCGAGCGTATCCAGCAGATGGGCGGCGCGATGGCGGCCGTCGAGTCGGGCTACCTCAAGTCGGAGCTGGTCTCCTCGCACGCCGAGCGCCGCGCCAGGATCGAGGGCGGCGCGGAGAAGATCGTCGGCGTCAACTGCTACGAGTCGACCGAGCCCAACCCGCTCACCGCCGACCTGGACACGGCGATCATGACGGTCGACCCGGAGAACGAGGCGAGGGTCGTCGCCGCCCTGCACACCTGGCGCGACAACCGCGACGAGAGCGCCGCACAGGAGTCGCTCGCGGTCCTCAAGGCGACCGCCGCCGGGGACGGCAACCTCTTCGAGGCGACCGTCGGGTGCGCCCGTGCGGGCGTCACCACGGGCGAGTGGGCGTGGGCCCTGCGCGATGTGTTCGGCGAGTTCCGGGCCCCCACCGGAGTGGGCGGCGCGCCGGTCGCGGTGACGGCGGAAGAGGGCACCCCGCTCGCCGCCGTGCGGGCGGCCGTAACCCGTACGGCCCAGGACCTCGGCTCCGGGCGGCTGCGTCTGCTGGTCGGCAAACCGGGGCTCGACGGGCACTCCAACGGCGCCGAGCAGATCGCCGTGCGGGCCCGTGACGCCGGGTTCGAGGTGGTCTACCAGGGCATCAGACTGACCCCCGAGCAGATCGTCTCGGCGGCTCTGGCCGAGGACGTGCACTGCGTGGGCCTGTCGATCCTGTCGGGCTCGCACGCCGAGCTGGTGCCCGACGTGCTCGAACGGCTGCGCGAGGCGGGCGCCTCCGACATCCCCGTGATCGTCGGCGGGATCATCCCGAACGCCGACGGCACGGCCCTCAAGGAGGCCGGTGTGGCCGCCGTCTTCACCCCGAAGGACTTCGGGATCACGGAGATCATCGGACGTATCGTCGAAGTGATCCGGAAAGCGAACAAGCTCGACCCTCTGGAGGTCCCCGCATGACCGAGTCAACCGGCCCCGTGAACCGCCTGCGCCCAAGGCGTTCGTGTCTCGCCGTCCCCGGATCGAACCCGCGCTTCCTGGAGAAGGCCCAGGGCCTCCCGGCCGACCAGGTCTTCCTGGACCTGGAGGACGCCTGCGCGCCGCTGGCCAAGGAGGGCGCCCGGCACACCATCGTGGAGGCGCTCAACAAGGGCGACTGGACGGGCAAGACCCGGGTCGTACGGGTCAACGACTGGACCACCCACTGGACGTACCGCGACGTCGTGACCGTGGTCGAGGGCGCGGGCCACAACCTCGACTGCATCATGCTCCCCAAGGTGCAGGACGCCCAGCAGATCGCCGCCCTCGATCTGCTGCTGACCCAGATCGAGAAGACCATGGGGTTCGAAGTCGGCAAGATCGGCATCGAGGCGCAGATCGAGAACGCCAAGGGCCTGGTCAACGTCAACGAGATCGCGGCCGCCTCGCCCCGCAACGAGGCGATCATTTTCGGCCCCGCCGACTTCATGGCGTCGATCAACATGAAGACCCTGGTCGTCGGTGAGCAGCCGCCCGGCTACGGCGCGGACGCCTACCACTACATCCTGATGAAGATCCTGATGGCCGCCCGGACCTACGACCTCCAGGCGATCGACGGCCCGTACCTCCAGATCCGCAACGTGGACGGCTACCGCGAGGTCGCCAGGCGCGCGGCGGCCCTCGGCTTCGACGGCAAGTGGGTCCTGCACCCCGGCCAGGTCGAGGCGTCGAACGAGATCTTCTCGCCGTCCCAGGAGGACTACGACCACGCCGAGATGATCCTCGACGCCTACGAGTGGTGCACATCGGAGGCCGGCGGCAAGAAGGGCTCGGCGATGCTCGGCGACGAGATGATCGACGAGGCCAGCCGCAAGATGGCCCTGGTCATCTCCGGCAAGGGCCGCGCCGCCGGAATGCGCCGCACCACCGCCTTCGAAGCCCCGGAGGCCTGAACCATGCAGTTCGGACGCACCTACGAGGAGTTCGAGGTCGGCGCCGTCTACAAGCACTGGCCCGGCAAGACCGTCACCGAGTACGACGACCACCTCTTCTGTCTGCTCACCATGAACCACCACCCGCTCCACCTGGACAGCAACTACGCCGAGCAGACCACCGACTTCGGCAGGAACGTCGTCGTCGGCAACTACATCTACTCGCTGCTGCTCGGCATGTCGGTCCCCGACGTCTCCGGCAAGGCCATCGCCAATCTGGAGGTCGAGTCGCTCAAGCACATCGCCCCGACCTTCCACGGCGACACGCTCTACGGAGAGACGACGGTCCTGGACAAGACCCCGTCCAAGTCCAAGACCGACCGCGGAATCGTGTACGTCGAGACCAGGGGCTACAAGCAGGACTCCACCGTCGTCTGCGTCTTCCGCCGCAAGGTCATGGTTCCCACCGCGGCCTACATCGAGGAGCGCGGCGGAGAGCAGCCCGGCCGCCCGGTGCCTTCCTCCTAGCCGGACTCCCCACCAGGCGAACTCCCACCACCAGCGTGACGTCACAGGAGAAGCAGTCATGAGCCGACTCGCCCAGACCGCCGGTCTGACCGATGTGCAGCAGGAAATCCTGGCCACCGTCAGGGACTTCGTCGACAAGGAGATCCTGCCGGTCGCGACCGGACTCGAACATCGCGACGAGTACCCGTCGCAGATCGTCGAAGGGCTCAAGGAACTCGGCCTGTTCGGCCTGATGATCCCCGAGGAGTACGGCGGCCTGGGCGAGTCGCTGCTGACCTACGCGCTGTGTGTCGAGGAAATAGCGCGTGGCTGGATGAGCGTGTCGGGCATCATCAACACGCACTTCATCGTGGCGTACATGCTCAAGCAGCACGGCACCCAGGAGCAGAAGGAGACCTTCCTGCCGCGGATGGCGGCGGGCGAGGTCCGTGGCGCGTTCTCGATGTCCGAACCCGGTCTGGGCTCGGACGTGTCGGCGATCACGTCGAAGGGGATCAGGGACGGCGAGGAGTACGTCCTGGACGGCCAGAAGATGTGGCTGACCAACGGCGGCACGTCCTCGCTCGTCGCGGTCCTGTGCCGCAGTGACGAGGGTCACCCGGAGGGGACCGCCCCGCACCGGTCGATGACGACCTTCCTGGTCGAGAAGGAGCCGGGCTTCGGCGAGGTCCGGCCGGGACTGACCATCCCCGGCAAGATCGACAAGATGGGTTACAAGGGGGTCGACACCACCGAGCTGATCATGGATGGCCTACGAATTCCGGCCAATCGCGTACTTGGTGGCGTTACGGGCCGAGGGTTTTACCAAATGATGGACGGAGTCGAAGTCGGGCGGGTGAATGTCGCAGCGCGTGGCTGCGGCGTAGCACAGCGCGCCTTTGAACTGGGCATCGGCTATGCACAGCAACGTCACACATTCGGCAAACAGATCGCCCAGCATCAGGCGATTCAGTTCAAGCTGGCCGAAATGGCTACCAAGGTGGAAGCCGCCCATGCGATGATGGTGAATGCGGCACGCAAAAAGGACTCCGGGGAACGAAACGACCTCGAAGCGGGGATGGCCAAGTATCTGGCCTCCGAGTACTGCAAGGAGGTCGTGGAGGACGCCTTCCGTATTCACGGTGGATACGGGTTCTCCAAGGAGTACGAGATCGAGCGGCTCTACCGCGAGGCCCCCATGCTGCTGATCGGTGAAGGCACCGCCGAGATCCAGAAAATGATCATCGGTCGACGCCTCCTCGAAGAGTACCGATTCCAGGGCTGATTGTCCCTTTCGTGGCGATATATCAGCGAAGAAGATCACAGCCAGTCATCGTCTTCCGGCCGCCGACTCGGCTTCCTGGCTTGCCCAGTTGTGGTCCACAACCGATAGCATCGCCCGAAAGCCGCCGTCCCCCGTTCCCGCGCGGCATCATCCGCTACGAAGGTCATTCATGCCCCACAGCCAAACCTCTGCACCACGCGGTCGCGTCCGTCTTGCGCGCGGAGCATCGCCGTGGCTCCTGCCGACTGTCGCGACCGCGGCGCTCAGCCTGACCCGGGCCCGCCGGTCCGGCCGCTGGGCCGCCGTCGCCGTGCCCACCACCGCCCTCGCGGCGGGCATGCTGTGGTTCTTCCGCGACCCCGAGCGGGAGATCACACAGGGCCGGGTCATCTCGCCGGCCGACGGCGTAGTGCAGAGCATCATGCCGTGGAAGGACGGACGCACCCGCGTCGCCATCTTCATGAGCCCGCTGAACGTCCACGTGAACCGCGCACCGCTGGCGGGCACCGTGACGTCGGTCGAGCACATCCCCGGCGGCTTCGTTCCCGCGTTCAACAAGGAGAGCGAGAACAACGAGCGCGTTGTCTGGCACTTCGACACCGAGCTCGGCGACATCGAGATGGTGCAGATCGCCGGCGCCGTCGCCCGCCGGATCGTGCCGTATCTCCCCAAGGGCACGAAGGTGGAGCAGGGCGAGCGGATCGGCCTGATCCGTTTCGGTTCGCGCGTCGACATCTACCTTCCGGAAGGTATCGATGTCGCGGTCGAGGTCGGCCAGACCACCACCGCGGGGGTGACTCGAATTGACCGTGATTGATCCGGAGACACAGACCGGCTGGGTTCCCGAGGCAGAGGCCGAGGACGACGCCGAGGACATGCCGCTCTCCATGCGGCTGTCGATAGCGGACACGCTGACACTCGGCAACGCGACCTGCGGCTTCATGGCGGTGTACTTCACCACCACCGGAATCCTCATCCCGCACCTCCAGGGCAGCCAGGAGACCGGCATGGGGCGGCACTCCGCCGCGACCGCCGTGATCCTGATGCTGCTCGCCGCGATCTTCGACCTCTGCGACGGGCTCGTGGCGCGCAAGCTGCGCAGCTCGCCGATGGGCGCGGAGCTGGACAACCTCTCCGACCTGATCAGCTTCGGGCTCGCCCCGGCCTACTTCGTGCTCGTGTACGGGATGGTCGCGGACGACGCCCACCAGCGGGTCGCCGCGGTGGCGGCGATCGTGGTGCTGCTGGCGGTGGTGCTGAGACTCGCGCGGTTCTCCTGTGTGGCCCTGAAGGACGGCACCTTCCAGGGCATGCCGTCGCCCTTCGGGGCGCTGACGGTGGTCTCCATCGTGCTCCTGGAGCTGCCCTTCGTACCGACGCTGCTCGCGGTCATCGGGGTCGCCTGGCTGATGGTGAGCCGGGTCGAGTACCCCAAGCCGCGGGGTGTACTCGCGGTGGGAATGCTCAGCTGGATCGTGGGAGCCATGGGGCTGCTCGCCGCATGGGCGTTCGACGCCCCGGGCGGCCAGCTGCTCCTGCAGACCGGCTGCGCGCTCCAGGTGGTGCTGGGGGCGGTCATTCCGCTCTTCGCCACCGCGCGCCGGGTGAACACCTTCCGCGGCAACCGCCGAGAGGCGCGTACGGCGCAGCTGCCGTAGCTCCTGGACAACGCCGACAAAGCCGAAGGGCCCGAGTGCACATCGCACTCGGGCCCGTCGGGGTTGCTGTCCCGGCCCCCCCCGGGAGGGGCGGGGGGGGGGTGGGTGCGGCCCCCCCCGGGGGGGGGTAGACCCCCGCCACCA
>NZ_JBHYWP010000146.1:0-16499 GCF_042751845.1 Streptomyces sp. NPDC059398
GTCCGGCCCGCGGGCTTCCGCGGTGGTGCGTACGGTACGTATGCCTCAGCGCCGTGCGTAGTTCGGCGCCTCGACCGTCATCTGGATGTCGTGCGGGTGGCTCTCCTTGAGCCCCGCCGACGTGATCCGGACGAACCGGCCCTTGCTCTCCATCTCGTCGACGCTGGCCGCGCCCACGTAGCCCATCGTCTGGCGCAGCCCGCCGACGAGCTGGTGCAGGACATTGCCGAGCGGGCCGCGGTAGGGCACCTGCCCCTCGATGCCCTCGGGTACGAGCTTGTCGTCGGACGACACATCGGCCTGGAAGTAGCGGTCCTTGGAGTACGAACGGGCCTGGCCACGCGTCTGCATCGCGCCGAGCGAGCCCATGCCGCGGTACGACTTGAACTGCTTGCCGTTGATGAACAGCAGCTCACCGGGCGACTCCTCGCACCCGGCGAGCAGGCTGCCCAGCATCACGCTGTCGGCGCCGGCGGCCAGCGCCTTGCCGATGTCCCCCGAGTACTGGAGGCCGCCGTCGCCGATCACCGGCACACCGGCGGCACGCGCGGCGAGCGCGGCCTCGTAGATCGCCGTGACCTGCGGTACTCCGATACCGGCGACCACACGCGTGGTGCAGATCGAACCGGGTCCGACGCCGACCTTGACGCCGTCCACACCCGCGTCGACCAGCGCCTGCGCGCCGTCGCGGGTCGCGACGTTCCCGCCGATGACGTCCACGGAGACGCCCGACTTGATCTTCGCCATCCAGTTGAGGGCGTTGCTGTTGTGGCCGTGCGAGGTGTCGACGATCAGGAAGTCGGCTCCGGCCTCGGCGAGCGCCTGGGCGCGGTCCAGCGCCTCCGGGCTCGCGCCGACGGCGGCGCCGACGAGCAGCCTGCCCTCGGCGTCCTTCGCCGCGTTGGGGTACTTCTCGGCCTTGACGAAGTCCTTGACCGTGATCAGGCCCTTGAGGATGCCCGCGTCGTTGACCAGCGGAAGCTTCTCGATCTTGTGTCGCCGCAGCAGCTCCATGGCGTCGGTCCCGGAGATGCCGACCCTGCCGGTCACCAGCGGCATCGGGGTCATGACCTCACGCACCTGGCGGTTGCGGTCGGACTCGAAAGCCATGTCGCGGTTGGTGACGATGCCGAGCAGCTTGCCCGCCGCGTCGGTCACCGGGACACCGCTGATACGGAACTTGGCGCACAGCTCGTCGGCCTCGCGCAGCGTCGCGTCCGGGTGCACCGTGATCGGGTCGGTGACCATGCCGGACTCGGAGCGCTTGACCAGATCGACCTGGTTGGCCTGGTCCTCGATCGAGAGATTGCGGTGCAGCACACCGACGCCGCCCTGCCGGGCCATCGCGATGGCCATCCGGGCCTCGGTGACCTTGTCCATGGCGGCGGACAGCAGCGGGATGTTCACGGTGACGTTCCGCGAGATCCTGGACGAGGTGTCGACGGCGTTCGGGAGCACTTCCGATGCGCCCGGCAGCAGCAGCACGTCGTCGTATGTCAGCCCGAGCGTCGCGAATTTCTCGGGCACTCCGTCGACGTTTGCAGTCATGACACCTTCCCCAAATGGCCTTGATCGGTGCGGATGTCCATGCTAACGGGCCGGAGGGGCGTCTCATTCCACGATCAGCCCGATCGGGAATCCTTGGAGGTTTCTACTGACAGCGGCGCTCCCGGGCCCCCGGCCCACCGGAAGCCACGAAGGTCCGCCGCCACCTCCCGGTTACGGCCGCCGGGCGGCTCCGGCCGCTGCCGTGCCTGCCGGTTGACGGCTGCCGGTGAGTGCGGAAGGGCCGGCCGGATCTGTGATGAATGTCCCCGGCGCCCGGGGCCCGGAGGCCCGGCCGAGGGCCGCACGGGGGAACTGCCTGCACCGGGGAGCCGACTGCCTGCGTGGCCCGGTGCCTGCGCCGGACCCCACCGGCTGCGCCGCGCCCCGGCCTGCCCCCGATCCGTACGGCTCGGCGAGTACTACTGCTCGGCCGGTACCTACGGCTCGGCCAGTGCCTACTGCTCGGCCAGTGCCCGCAACCGGCTCAGCGCACGGTGCTGAGCGACCCGTACGGCCCCCGGCGACATCCCCAGCATCTGCCCGGTCTCCTCGGCGGTCAGCCCGACGGCGACGCGCAGCACCAGCAGCTCACGCTGGTTCTCCGGGAGGTTGGCAAGCAGCTTCCTGGCCCAGGCGGCATCGCTGCTGAGCAGCGCGCGCTCCTCGGGGCCGAGCGAATCATCCGGCCGCTCCGGCATCTCGTCCGACGGCACGGCCGTGGAACCGGGGTGGCGCATAGCGGCGCGCTGAAGATCGGCGACCTTGTGGGTGGCGATGGCGAAGACGAAGGCTTCGAAAGGCCTGCCTGTGTCCTTGTACCGCGGCAGCGCCATCAGGACGGCGACACAGACCTCCTGAGCGAGGTCCTCCACGAAGTGCCGGGCATCTCCGGGCAGCCTGTTCAGCCGCGTACGGCAGTAGCGCAGGGCCAGCGGATGGACGTGTGCCAACAGGTCGTGCGTGGCCTGCTGGTCTCCGTCGACAGCGAGATGGACGAGCGCCCCGATGGCCCCATGGGCATTGGCAGCCTCGTCGTCGCGCATCGGTCCATGGTGCCCTGGCACCGGACCGTCCGCTTCACCGCGCTCGTAGTTGTGCACTGAAGCGTTATGAGCAGGTGCGCCGGAACTCATCCGCTGCGCCCTCCCCTCCCGCTCGAACGACTCGTCCCCGAGGAACTCCACACCTCAAGGATGCGGCATCACGCGGGAAACAGAGTTGGGGCGTCCGCCACCCCGTCCGCCATCGAGCGGACGGGGTCCTGCCGGCCATCCTCTAACGAACCAGGCCCCACCGGAAACCGAGGGCCACCGCGTGTGCACGGTCCGAGGCGCCGAGCTTCTTGAAAAGCCGCCTGGCGTGGGTCTTCACCGTGTCCTCGGAGAGGAAGAGCTCCCGTCCGATCTCCGCGTTCGACCGTCCGTGACTCATTCCTTCGAGTACCTGGATCTCACGCGCTGTGAGCGTGGGCGCCGCGCCCATTTCGGCCGAACGGAGGCGCCGGGGGGCGAGCCGCCAGGTCGGGTCGGCGAGCGCCTGCGTGACCGTCGCGCGCAGTTCGGCGCGGGAGGCGTCCTTGTGCAGATAGCCGCGGGCACCGGCGGCGACCGCCAGGGCGACACCGTCCAGATCCTCCGCGACCGTCAGCATGATGATCCGCGCGCCGGGGTCGGCCGAGAGGAGCCGGCGCACCGTCTCCACCCCGCCCAGACCGGGCATGCGTACGTCCATCAGAATCAGGTCCGAACGGTCGGCTCCCCAGCGGCGGAGGACTTCCTCACCGTTGGCCGCCGTCGTCACACGCTCGACGCCGGGCACCGTCGCAACGGCACGACGGAGCGCTTCTCGGGCAAGCGGGGAATCGTCGCAGACGAGGACGGATGTCATGACCGCCCTCCGCAGCTGATGCGCGTCACCTTGAGCCTCCAGGCTGGGTACTAATCGTCACCTGCGCGGTCGACGCCTCTCGGACATGTGCCCGAGCGCTTTTTATTCAACCGCCCACGCTCTCTCAACGATGGTCACTCGAAAGAGTTACGGGCCGGACGGCCGCCTTCGGCACTCTACGTGAGGACTCGGTCGCGGAGGAGAGTTCCACGCCCCATTTGTCTAGTTTGCAAGGTAATGACCCGTTCAGCTGCTTTTCTTCCATTTTGCTGGTGTCTATGACTAGATTCGCAATGAGTCATATTTACATCTACTTACATCGTGGATGGACGGTCGCGGGTGCGGTCGACATCACCGCCCCCGCCTCAGCAACGGCTTCAAGGGGACAAGCAATGGCAGATTTTTCCCGCCTTCCCGGACCCAACGCCGACCTATGGGACTGGCAGCTCCTCGCGGCCTGCCGCGGAGTGGACAGCTCGCTCTTCTTCCACCCGGAGGGCGAACGGGGCGCGGCGCGCAGCGCGCGTGAGACCTCGGCCAAAGAGGTGTGCATGCGCTGCCCGGTCCGCGCCGAGTGCGCGGCGCACGCACTCGCCGTACGGGAGCCCTACGGCGTGTGGGGCGGCCTGACCGAGGACGAACGCGAGGAGCTGATGGGGCGCGCACGCAACCGGCTGATCACCGCCGCGACCCCGAACGGACCGGGGCCGGCATAGCCCTGTAGCGCCGCAGCCTTGAGGGGAAACGTTCCTGCACGATCATCCGTCACCGGTCCGGATGCCTGCATGGCCCCATGACCGTATGCGTACGTACCCCTTTGAATACGCACCTCGGTACGCCCTCTTCAGCACGTCTCCAGCACGTCTCCAGCCCTCTTCAGCACGTCCTCCGCCGCGCCGCCCGCCCTTCGCACCCCTCGCCCCACCCCGGCAGGCTTCCGCTTCGCCGCCCCCGCCCGGAACGGCGGGCAGGCAGGCACGTGGTGATGCGGCGTTCAGCGTGCGGCGGCCCGGGCGAGCCGGTCCAGGGTCGCCGCCACCGCGGGGACCTGGGCGAGGTCCGGGAGTGTCAGTGCGACGATCTCGCGCTGGACCGCCGGTTCCACCGATACCGTCCTGGCCCCCATGGGGCGTACGGACTCGATCGCGAGCTCCGGCAGCACGGCGACCCCGAGGCCCGCGCCGACCAGGCCGATCACGGCCGGATAGTCGTCCGTGGCGAAGTCGATCCTGGGGGTGAAGCCCGCACTCTCGCAGACCTCGACGAGTTGCAGGCGGCAGCGCGGGCAGCCCGCGATCCAGGACTCGTCGGCCAGATCGCCCACCGTGATGGCCTCCGCGTCGGCCAGCCGGTGCCCCGCGGGGACCAGGCCGACCATACGGTCGGTGAGCAGTGGCCGTACGACCAGGTCGTCCCATTCGTCCGTGGCGGGCCCGTACCGGAAGGCGAGCGCCACATCGCAGTCCCCGTCGCGCACCATCTCGACGGAGCGTGGCGGTTCCCCCTCGACCAGGGAGACCCGGGTGCCGGGGTGGGCGGCCCGCAGCGCGGCCAGGGCGGTGGGCACCAGGGTCGAACTGCCGCTGGGGAACGACACCAGCCGCACCCGGCCCGCACGCAGCCCGGCGATGGCCGCCACCTCCTCCTCGGCGGCCGTCAGCCCGGCGAGGATGCCGCCCGCGTGGCGGACCAGCGCCTCGCCCGCCTGTGTGAGGCGCATTTCGCGGCCCGTACGGATCAGCAGCGTCGTACCCGACGACGCCTCAAGGGCCTTCATCTGCTGGCTGACCGCGGGCTGGGTGCAGCCCAGTTCGCGGGCGGCGGCGGAGAAGGAACCGGTGGCGGCTACGGCGCGCAGAACGCGGAGATGACGGGCCTCGATCATGAGCCGAGCATAAGTGCTACTTGGGGCAGACGCCGATTGTCGCTGGTCGGCTATTACCCGGGAGGGGTGCCGGGGAGAGCCCGGCGGAGGACTCGGGGACGGAGTCACCGGGCCGCCCACGGTGACGGCAGGATGCACGGTCGCCGGCCGCGCGGGGCGGGGCACTAACGTTCCGGCCATGACGACAGCACTGATCACGGGCGCGACAGCGGGAATCGGGGCCGCCTTCGCGCGGCGACTGGCCACGGACGGGCACAACCTCGTGCTGGTGGCCCGCGACACCGGGCGGTTGCAGGAGCAGGCGACCGAGCTGCACGACCGGCACGGCATCGAGGCCGAGGTCCTGACGGCGGACCTCGGCACCGACGCGGGCATCGCCCTCGTCGAGGAGCGGCTCTCGGATTCCAGGAGCGCGGTCGACCTGCTGGTCAACAACGCCGGGTTCGGCAACAAGGGCCGTTTTCTCGACGTCCCGATGGCCGAGGAACTGACCATGCTCAAGGTGCACTGCGAGGCAGTTCTGCGGCTGACGTCCGCCGCCGTGCCGGGGATGCGGGACCGCGGTCGCGGTGGCGTCGTCAATGTGGCGTCCGTCGCGGCGTTCCTGCCGCGCGGGACGTACGGCGCTTCGAAGGCCTGGGTCGTGCAGTTCACCCAGGGTGCGGCCAGGGATCTGAGCGGCTCGGGGGTGCGGCTGATGGCGCTGTGCCCCGGTTTCGTACGTACGGAGTTCCATGAGCGGGCGGGCATGGGGACGGACAACATCCCCGGGTGGATGTGGCTGGACGCGGACAAGGTGGTCGCGGCGGCGCTCGCCGATCTCGCACGCGGGAAGTCCCTGTCGATTCCCGACCCCCGGTACAAGGCGCTGATGGGCGCGGCGAAGCTGGCGCCGCGCGGCCTGCTCGGAGGGATTACCTCCAGGACGGGCCGCAAGTACGGTCCGCAGTGACGGCACCCGCGGGTCGCCGGCGCCGGGCCCCGGCTCCCACGTCATGGCGGCTGGTGCCTGGTCTCCGGTTGGTGCCCGGTCCGCGCAGGCGCCTGATCAGCGGTTGACGCCCGGTCCGGCGTAGGCGCCGATGCTGGGAGCGCCGGGCTTGAGCCTGTTGCCGAAGTAGTCCTTCCCGCCGTTGTCGGCGATGGCTGTTCCGGCGCCGATGGCCGGGGAGCCCTTCGTCAGGCGGAAGTCGTCGCGCAGCAGCGGGTCGGATGTGATGCCCCCGGGGTCGGGGCGGGTCATGTCGATCCCGTAGAACGCGTTGTGATCGAGTGCCAGGCCGGCCGTCGGGTGGGAGAAGCCGTAGCCGCCGGTTCCGTAGCTCACGAAGATGTTGTTGCGGATGTGCTGTTCGTGCCGGGTGGTGGCGGGGCTGCTGTTGTCGTCCTGGACCAGGTACCCGGGGATCGTCTCTTTGTTGGAGAACGAGTTGTTGTAGATCTGGGTGTTGAGGATGGGGCCGGCGCAGTTCTGGAGCAGCCGGGCGCCGTCGTTGTGGCTGATGTTGTACCGGGCGACCGTGTCGACCGTCTTCGCCCCGCTGTAGGGGCAGACCAGCAGGAAGCCGCCTTGGTTGTCGTGGCTGTAGTTGTACTGGAAGACCGTGTGGCTGGAGGCGCCGTCCGCGTCGAACGACATGCCGTCGTGGCTGTTCCCGCCGCCCGAGACCTCGTTGTGCTGGATCAGGGTGTCATCCGTGTTGAACGTCCAGATGCCGGCGTTGGCTGAGGGTGAACGCAGCTGGAATCCGTCGACCCGGTTGCGCTCCACGATCGCGCCGCTGGTGGTGTCGAGCTTCATCCCGTCGCCGCCGATGGACTTCAGAGTGTTGTCGTGGACACGGACGCCGGTGGACGGGGTCCAGGGGCCGGGGTAGGCGTTCGGGTCCTGTTGCTCGCCGACCAGATCCCGCTTGGAGAACGTCGACTTGAAGTAGATGCCTTCGCGGTCGACGTTCTCGATGCGGTTGTGGTGGATGTCCAGGCCGTCGTAACTGCTGGCCTTCGCCGTGCCCTCGACGTCGATGTGGATGGCGCTGGAACCGGTGAGTGTCTTGGCATCGCCGCCGCGTACGTCGTGGATGTAGAGGTGGTCGATCTCGAAGCCGTGGGCGGTGCCGTAGTCGGTGAGGCGAAGCCGGACGGCGTTGCGCTCGCTGCCGGGGTCGGCGGCGTTGGTGATCTCCAGTCCGGACAGGTGTACGTACTGGGTGTTGGAGAGGAGTACGGCGTCGTGCGCGCCGGCACCGTCGATCGCGGCGCGTCCGCCGCCGGGACCGTAGGCGGCGATGGTGAAGGGGGCACGGGAGGAGCCGGCCCCCTTCGGAGCGAGGGAACCTGTGCACGTCGCGCCTCGTTTGAGGAGGAGACGGTCGCCGGGGCCGTAGGTGTGGGCGTTGGCCTCGTCGAGGGTGGTCCAGGGGTGGAGTGCCGAGCCGTTGCTCCGGGTGGGGGTGGTTGGCCCGGCGGGGGCAGCGGGGGTGGCCGAACAGTCGACGTGGTAGGTGGCTCCGGGGTGGGGAGCTGCCTGGGCTGGGGTGGCCGGTGCGGATGTGAGCAGTGCGGTGGTGAGCAGTGCGGTGGTGACCAGTCCGGTTGCTGTCAGGCCGGTTGCTGTCAGGCCGGTCGCTGTCAGGCCGGTCGCTGCGGGTGCGGCCAGAGGGGTACGCGCGGGGCGAAGTCTCATCGTTCCTCCGGAGGTTCCGGGAGTTGCAGTACGGCGGTGGTGCCGTCCTGCCAGGTCACGTGGATCGTGCGGGGAGCTCTGACACGGATGTACGCGAGGGCGGCGACGGGGCCGGGATCCCATTCGGCAGTGAGCGAAGCGAGGCTGACGAAGAGCGAAAGGGGCGCGGTGGTGACGCCGTCGAGCGTCAGAATCCGCGAGGCCGGGCCGAACAGGGTGTGGCCTGCGTCGAGTTGGTGTGCCGTTCCGGTGTAGCCGTGGAGGGGGTGGAGCTGGGCCGTCAGAGAGGTGGCCGGCTGAGCGGCCAAGGGGGAGGCGGTCTGCACCGCGGCGGCGGGCGGAGTGTGTGTGGCGCCCTCGCCGGACGGGCTCGTTGCGGCGAGGGCCCAGCCGGTCTGGCGTACGGGCGTACCGACGTCCGCACCGGCCACCAGGTGCGCACGGAGCTCCGCACGGCCGTGGGCCATCGTCGCGGAGACGATCCGTACTCCGGGCAGCGGTGTGGTCACGGAAGCGACCCAACCGGGCCCGGAAGCAAGGGGCGTGGCGGGGCCGCGGGAGGTGGACTCACCATCGATGACCAGGGCGAAGTGGTTGTCGCGCAGTGCGGTCGGTGGGGTCGGTGCGGTCGGTGCGGTCGGTGGGGCCGGTGCGGCCGGTGCCGTCGATGCGGTCGGTGGGTCGACGGTCGTGAATCCGGTACGGGTGGAGTACGCGTAGCGGGAGTATCCCGGTTCGTCGTCCTCGCCGACGTGGTTACTGCCGTGGTTGTGAAGCCGTACGAGGCCGTCTGCCACGGTGGACTGGACGAGCATGGCAGGCGGATCCAGTACGGTCACGGCGTCTTCCGTCTCGGCCGGCAAGGGCTCCTCCACCGCCGTCCACACGGGATGACCGGCGGGCAGCAGCAGCCCCAGAAACCCCTTGGACGCCCAGTAGGGCGACGCGGGGCCCGAGTACGGCTGGACGATCGGATCGTACGGGGCGTGCCAGCCCAGGGTGAGCAGTCCGCGTTCATCGGTCGCGTGACGTCGTGCCGCACGGCTCCGGGCACGGGCGGGCGGGTCCACCGGGGCCGGCGGCTCCCCCGGCCTTGAGCGTGGCTGCGGCGCCTCGTCCCGCTGCCCAGCCACGTCCCGGTCCAGGAAGTACCGCAGGGTTCCGGATGCCAGGCGGCGGGTGGCACCCGGCGTCAGTGGGGTGTGGCCGGTCATTGCCCCGAGCCAAGGGGCGGCTGCGGCGGCGAACCGGTAGCTGAGCGAGCGGCCGTACGGCATGGGCGCACCGTCCGCACCGAACATCCGCGTGTACGCGTCGAGATGGGCGTGCAGCCGCGGCCCGTACCGGGCGAGCAGTTCCTCATCCCTGGCGAGGTGGGCGTGCAGAACCGGATAGAAGTGCATGGCCCACGCGTTGTAGTGGTCGAAGGAACGGTTGGGTCCGTCGCTGTACCAGCCGTCGCCGAGCCACCACTCCTCGATGCGCTCCAGCGCTCGGTCGATCGTCCGCCGTGCCCGTTCGGTTTCGATCCCGGCGTCCTGCAGGAATCCGGCGACGGTGAGGCCGAAGAGCCACCAGTTGTTGTTCACCGGCGACGGTCCGAGCGCGGGCAGCAGCCATTCGACGGCCTGCTGCTGTGTGCGGTCGTCCAGGGAGTCCCAGAGCCAGGGCCGGGTAAGGCGCAGACCGAGCGCTACGGATGCGGATTCCACGACGGCCTGCGACGTGTCCGCCATCCGGGGCCACCGGTCCGCACCGCCGGTGTCCGTTCCCTCGTCCCTCTCCTGCGGGCCGGGTGACGTGCCGGCCGCGAGGCCCTCGGCATAGCGCGGGAGGAAGCCATGCGGATCACGGCCCTCCGCTCCCGCGACCCGGAAGGCGGCGAGAAGCCAGGTGCGGGCGTACCCTTCAAGGCCGTCGGAGCGTGCACCCGACCAACTGGGCCGGTGGCCGGGGAGATTGATCAGACCATGACGGGGCGACGCATAGGGCCGCACAGCCAGCAGCAGTTCATCGGCGGCGGCCTCCCAGTCGGCACGAACCCAGCCGGTGTACGGGCTGAGCCGCCCGGCGTGGCCGGGCGGGGCGGGCTCGGCGAGCCTGGCGGACTCGCCGGGCAGGGCCGGCCGGGCGAGCGGGCTGAACTCGCTTTGCGGGTTTGGCTGAACAGGCTGACCGTTCGGACCGGGGCGGCCGGGTCCGCTCGACGGGATCGGGCTCAGCATGATGCTCCCTGGGGGCGGACTTCGGCGTCGCCCGGAATCCTGAACCCCTGGATGATCGAACGTCAATACAAGAGTGACGAATGATCGAAACTTCCATCGTTCGATCACACTGCACTAGGGTCTGACCGTGGCATTCGCCCGGCCCGGCCCGCCACCGCACCAGCCGCCACCACACCAGCCGACCACCGGACCACGAGGGGACCGCCGCCGTGCGCGAGAGTGCCGACGAACGCCATGACCGACTGCTCGCACTCGTACGGGAGCAGGGATCGGCCCGCGTATCCGATCTTGCGGCGCAGCTCGGCGTTTCCCCCGTCACAGCCCGGCGGGACGTCGAGACACTGGCGGAACGCGGCCTGCTCGACCGCGTGCACGGCTCGGTCTCCTGGCCGCGGCCGACAGGAGCGTCGGTCGCAAAAACCCTGGCCGGAACCGCGGCCCAGACGAGCGGCGGACTTGTTCTCGGGCTGCTGGCACCCTCCGCGACGTACTACTTCGCCGAGGTGATCAGAGGTGCGCACGATGCGGCCGCGCAGGCCGGCGCACGGCTGATCCTGCGGATCTCCGACTACCGCCCCGAGGAGGACAAGGCCCGCACCGAGGGCCTGCTGGCGTCGGGCGCCGAGGGGGTGCTGATCGCGCCGGGCTGGCAGGCGGCGGGCGACCAGGCGGCTTACGGCGACTGGATGTCGGAGCTGCCGGTGCCCGCCGTGCTTCTGGAACGGCAGCCCGCGCTGGGCAGCCCTCTCGACGACATGGACCGGGTCTGTTCCGACCACCGGCACGGAGTTCTGCTGGCCGTGCGCCATCTGGTCCGCCTCGGCCATGGCGCGCCGTTGCTGGTCGCGCGTACGGACAGCCCGACTGCGTTCGCCGTACGGGCGGGGTACGAGGAGGCCCTGGGGGCGCTGGGTCTTGAGCAGCCGCGGCCCGTGATCGATTCGGTGCCGGCCGAGCTGGACCGGGGCCGTTTCGAGGAGGCCGTACGGGCCGTGCAGTCCGCGGTGGCCACTGGGGGCGTGACGGCTGCCCTGGTCCACAACGACGTGGACGCCATTCATCTGGTGCAGCGCCTGGCCGAGTTGGGCGTACGCGTACCGGAGGATCTGGCTCTGGTCGCCTATGACGACGAGGTGGCCGCCCTCGCGGACACACCGCTCACCGCGGTGGCACCGCCGAAACGCCAGGTCGGGCTGTACGGGACCCGGCTGCTGGTCGAGCGGCTGAGCACGGGGCCACGCACCAGGGCGGAGGAGCGCCAGGAGCAGGAGGCCGGTCAGCATCTGGCACTGCTGCCCAGACTGCACGTACGGGCCTCCTGCGGGGCCGCCGCGCCCCGGTAACTCGCAGTGGGTGTCTGAGGTCTGGGTGCCCGAGAGCTGCGTGCCCGAGACCTGAGCACCCCGGACCAGATTCGGACCAGATTTCGATAACACTCTGATCTTTTTTCGATCATTCAATCTTTCGCTCTTGACTTCGGTCATTGCGGGGCCAAGGATCACGGCCAACGTCAATGTCGCCGCTAACTCAGGAGTCTCGCTGTGAGCCGCAGTTGGAGCAGAACGACCCTTTCCATAGCCGGCGCCGCCACCGCCCTGGCCGTCCTCACGGCTTGCGGCAGCAGCGGCGACGACTCCGCGAAGGGCACGGACGGCAAGCCTGTGAGCATCACGTTCTGGGGCTGGGCCAAGGGCTCCAAGGAGACCGTGGACGCGTTCAACGCCTCGCACAAGAACATTCAGGTGAAGTACGAGGAGATCCCGTCCGGCAACGCGGGCGGCTACGCCAAGATCTCCAACGCGGTCAAGGCCGGCAACGCCCCCGACCTGGTCTCCATCGAGTACCCCCAGCTGCCTGAGTACGTCAGCCAGGGCGCGCTCCAGGACATCAGCAAGTACATGACCGACGACGTCAAGAAGAAGTTCCTGCCGCAGGCTGTCGAGCAGACCACACTGGGCGGTAAGAACTGGGCCGTCCCGTTCGACGCGTCGCCGCAGGCCTTCTACTACCGCAAGGACCTGTTCAGCAAGTACGGCATCGCGGTCCCCAAGACCTGGGACGACTTCCGCAAGGCGGCGGAGAAGGTCAAGAAGGCCGACAAGAAGGCCCGGATCGGCACCTTCTTCCCGGACGACCCGACCACCTTCGAGGCGATGGCCTGGCAGGCCGGCGCCCAGTGGTTCAAGGCGGACGCGGACACCTGGAAGATCAACACCACGGACTCCGCCACCACCAAGGTCTCCGGATACTGGCAGGGGCTCATCAAGGATGATCTGATCCGGTCGCAGGCGTCGTTCAGCCCTGAGTGGACCAACTCCCTGAAGAACAGCGGCACCATCGGTTATCTGGGCGCCGCCTGGGGGGCCGGAGTCCTGAAGTCCACCCTGCCCGAGCAGAAGGGCAAGTGGGCCATCGCGCCCATGCCGACCTGGGACGGACAGGCCGCCAGCGGCATGCTCGGTGGCTCCACCTGGGCCGTGACCAAGGACAGCAAGCACGCCGAAGCGGCCGTCGAGTTCGCCAAGTGGATGTCGACCACGCAGGACGGCATCAAGGCCCGTATCGCTTCGGGCACGTCCAGCGCCTACCCGGCCGCGACCGAGCTGCTGCCCGCCGCGAAGAAGGCCTTCGACGCCTCGTACTACGGCGGCCAGGACATCTACCAGCTGTTCGGCACCGCGGCAGCGTCGATCAAACAGGGCTGGACCTGGGGGCCGGCGACCGGCACCACCAACACCGCGATCAAGGACCAGTTCGGCAAGGTCGCCAGTGGCGGCGCCACGGTCACCGGATCGGTCAAGGCCGGCCATGACGCGACTGTCCAGGAACTGAAGAAGCGCGGACTGAAGGTCGAGGGCTGACCGGTATGAAGGCCCGCACCCGCGCCGCCGCGATTCTGCTGACCCCGTTCTTCGTCCTCTTCACCGCTGTGATGCTGGTGCCGATCGGATACGCGGTCTGGCTCAGCCTCTTCACCGAGAAGCAGTCGGGACTGGGGTTCGGCGGCTCCGAGTCCGTGTTCTCGGGTCTCGACAACTATGCGGCGGCGCTGGGTGACCGGGCCTTCCGCGAGGGCTTCGGCGTACTGCTCGGATACTGCGTCATCTACATCCCCCTGATGGTCTGCGGCGCCCTCGCACTCGCACTTCTGCTGGACTCCGCGCTGGCCCGCGCCAAGCGCTTCTTCCAGCTCGCGCTCTTTCTGCCGCACGCCGTACCCGGCATCATCGCGGCGCTGGTCTGGGTCTACCTCTACACACCCGGACTGAGCCCCGTGGTCTCCGCGATGCACTCGGGCGGTATCGGCTTCAACTTCTTCTCCTCGTCGGGCGCTCTCCCCTCCGTCGTCAACATCGCGCTGTGGGAGTGGCTCGGCTACAACATGGTGATCTTCTACGCCGCCCTCCAGGCCATCGACCGATCGGTCCTCGAAGCGGCCACCGTGGACGGCGCCGGCGGCTGGCGCACCGCCGTCAGTATCAAGCTCCCGCTGATCCGCGCCTCCGTCGTGATGGTCGCGCTGTTCACCATCATCGGCTCGCTCCAGTTGTTCACCGAGCCGCTGATCCTCAACAGCGGCGCCGGGTCCGCCGTCTCCTCCACCTGGACACCGAACATGTACGCGTACACGGCCGCCTTCTCCCGCAACGACTACGGGCTCGCGGCGTCCGCATCCGTGCTGCTGGCTCTCACTGCCGCACTGCTGTCGTTCCTCGTCACCCGCTTCACCGGCCGTAAGGGGAAGAACGCATGAGCCCCCGCCCGGCACCGAAGAACCGGTGGCTGTCGAAGACCGCTGTCAACGGCGCGCTGGTGCTCGCCGTCGTCTACATGCTCTTCCCGCTCATCTGGCTGGTCACTGCCTCCACCAAGGACACCGGCGGGCTGCTCTCGGGCAACGCCTTCTCCTTCAAGGGCTTCAACCTCGGCCAGAACATCTCCGATCTGACGTCCTACGGTGGCGGCGTCTACTTCCGCTGGTACGGCAACAGCCTGCTGTACGCGGGTGTGGGCGCCGTCCTCTGCTCGCTGATCTGCGTCGCCGCCGGATATGCCTTCGACAAGTACGAGTTCCGGGGCAAGGAGAAGCTCTTCGGACTCGTCCTGCTCGGTGTGCTGGTGCCGACCACCGCACTCGCACTGCCGATGTATCTGCTCGCGAGCAAGATCGGCATCGTCAACACCTACTGGTCGGTGCTGATCCCGGTCCTGGTCAACCCGTTCGGCGTCTACCTCGCCCGGGTCTTCAGCGCCGGCTACATACCGAACGAGGCGTTGGAAGCGGCCCGGATCGACGGGGCCGGTGAGCTTCGGACCTTCTGGTCCATCGGTATGCCCATGATGATGCCGGGATTTGTGACGATCTTCCTCTTCCAGTTCACAGCGATCTGGAACAACTTCTTCCTCCCCCTGGTCATGCTCTCGGACCGCGATCTCTTCCCGTTGAGCCTCGGCCTGTACTCGTGGAACACCAACACCCATGGCGAGCCGAGCTTCTACCCGCTCGTGGTCACCGGCTCCCTCCTCGCCGTCATCCCCCTGATCGTCGCCTTCGTCTCCCTCCAGCGGCACTGGAAGGCGGGCCTCACCGCCGGAAGTGTCAAATGACCGCCGCCGTCCGCCCCGGCCCGAGCCACCACACCCGAGCCGCCCCCACCCGGGCTGCCGCGGGGGGGGGGGGGGCCCCCCCCCCCCCCCCCCCACCCCCCCCCCCCCCACCCCCACGGGGCGGCCCCGTGTGTGGGCCCCCCCCCCCCGGGCCGCCACAGACCGGGCCGACTCCTACCGGGCTGCGCCCGGAGCAACCGAGAAGGAGCACTGGGACCACCATGCACCACGCCACTGACAATCGGCCGGGTGTCCTGCTCGCGATGGCTCCGGGCATCGTGGAACGACTTTTCGCCGAGCGCCACCACGTCCGGCTCAATGCCCTGGCTCGTACGGACAGTCGACTGGTCGCCCACGACCTGGCGCACCCCACGGCCGAGGTCGCCACAGCGCTCGCCGAGGCCGAAGTCCTCCTCACCTGCTGGGGTGCGACCCCGCTCACTCCCCGGATCCTGGATTCCGCGCCCCGGCTCCGCGCCGTCGTCCACGCGGCGGGCTCGGTCAAGCACCACATCACGGAGGCGTGCTGGGAACGCGGCATCACCGTCGCTTCGGCCGCCGCGGCCAATGCGCTGCCGGTGGCCGAGTACACCCTCGCCGCGATCCTGCTCGCCAACAAGCGTGTCCTGCAGTCCGCCCGCCGGTACCGCGAGATGCGCGGCGACCAGGACTGGCGGGACGAGCTGGACGGTGCGGGCAACTACCACCGCACCGTCGGGATCATCGGAGCCTCCCGGATCGGCCGCCGGGTGATCGAGCTGCTGCGCCCCTTCGATCTCCGGGTCCTGCTGTACGACCCGTACGTCGGTACCGCCGAGGCCACCGCGCTCGGTGTGGAGCCGGCACCGCTGGACGAACTGTGCGCCCACAGCGACATCGTCAGCGTGCACGCCCCGCAGCTTCCGGCCACCCGGCACATGATCGGAGCCCGCCAGCTGGCCGCGATGCGGGAGGGGGCGACGCTGATCAACACGGCCCGTGGCTCGCTGATCGACGAGGACGCGCTGCTTCCCGAGCTGTCGAGCGGGCGGCTCCACGCGGTGCTGGATGTGACGGATCCCGAGACCCCGTACACGGACTCCCCGCTCTACGACCTGCCGAACGTCCTGCTCACGCCACATGTCGCAGGATCGCTCGGGGGTGAGCTGCACCGGATGGCCGACCAGGCTCTGGATGAGCTCGAACGGTACGCGTCGGGGCGGGAGTTCGCGGATCCGGTACTTCCCTCGGACCTGACGCACTCCGCCTAGTCGAGGACAAGGCGGGACAGAAGCGGGGCGAGCCGGGGCCGAACGGGCCAGACCAAGCCGGGCCTGGGCCGGGCCTGGGCCGGGCCTGAGCCGGGCCTGAGCCGGGCCTGGGCCGGGCCTGGGCCGGGCCTGAGCCGGGCCTGAGCCGGGCCTGGGCCGGGCCTGAGCCGGGCCTGGGCCGGTCCGGGCCCCCGGATCCCGGGCCCGGACCCTGACCACGAGCCGTAGTCCAAGGCCTGCTCCCCGTACCCCTACCCCTACCCCTACCCCAAGGCCCCTGCTGCCCAGCCCCCGTACCGCCTGAGACCCGTCCCGTAACACCGCGAGGCCCGGCGCCCCCCAAAAATGGAAAGGGGGCCCGCGCCAGAACCGGCGCCAGGGCACCACCCGAGCGGTGGGGCCGGACAAGG
>NZ_JBHYWP010000147.1:0-3703 GCF_042751845.1 Streptomyces sp. NPDC059398
ACAACTTTTGAGGCCCCCCCCCCCGTCGAGGTGGGGGGGGGGGCCGCCCCACATTTCTGCGTCCACGTGCAGTTCATACACCGGGTTCCGTAGTTCGCTTGCTTCTGCGCCGACAGCCGGCTCCCGTCTCCGATGCCGTGGGTGGGTGGTGCGTCGGGAACTGTGGGGCCCAGTGGCGCCAGGCTGTGCGGGGCTGTGTACGCGGCGACACATCCGCGTACACAGCCACACAGCCACACAGCCGGGCCGCCGTTGCCGGCGGCGGAGCGGATCAGCTGCTGGCGTTCTCGTAGCCGGGTACGCCGGCGGAACGCGCGAGGTCGATGTCCAGCGCCTCGCGGCGGATGCGCTGGTCGACGTAGAGGAGCACCGTCACACCGGCCGTGAACGGGTAGGTGAGTGCTGTGGTGAGCATGGCGCCGATGCCGCTGACGATCAGATACGGCCAGCCGAAGTCCGGGGTCTTGTCGGAGACGAGATCGCCGATGCCCTTGCCGTCGGCGACCATCGCGGCCGCGTTGAACGGCAGATCGATGAGCCCCGACACGAGGGCGGTCAGGACCAGGGTCAGCAGGGTGATCCCGAAGATGCGCCACCAGACGCCCTTGACCAGCTTCGCCGAGCGGCGCAGCGCTGACGCGATGCCCTGCCGCTCCAGCATCAGCGCCGGACCGGCCAGGCTGAAGCAGACCCACAGCCAGACGACCACGAGCATCGCGGCGAGCCCGCCGAGTGCGGCCAGTCCGGCGCCCTCGGAGCCGCCGACCAGGAGGCCGGGGAGGAGTCCGACGGTCATCACCGCGGCGTAGCCGACGGGCAGCAGCAGGCTGAGCCCCGTCAGCCGCCCGAGCTGAGGCCTGGCCTCGTGCCAGGCGTCGGCGAGCGTCACCGGGCGGCCCAGCACGGAGCGGCTGACGACCATGGTGAGTACGGCTGTCGTGAAGATCGTGCCGATCAGCGTGATCGCGTACACCGGACCCAGGCTCAGCAGACTCGTCCGCAGCGAGTCCAGGCTCTGGTGCAGCTGCTCGGAGGGACTGGCTCCGCTGTCGATCGAGGCGGGCTCGGGGAGTGCGTAGTGCTGGATGAGGACCGAGCAGAGCTGGACGACGGCTGCCACGCCGATGGTGAGGCCGAACGCCGTCCGCCAGTGGGCGCGCATCGTGGCCACCGCGCCGTCGAGGATCTCTCCCACGCCGAGGGGCCGGAGCGGGATGATGCCCGGTTTGGCCACGTCGGGCTGCTGGTTTCCCCAGCCGCCCTGCTGTGGTCCGCCCCAGCCGGTGTGGCCGCCCTGCTGCGGCCCCCAGCCGCCGGCCGGCTGCCGACCCGCGCTGTCGGCATGTGCGCGCGGGCCCCGGCCGGGCTTCTGCTGCGGTGGTACGGGCGGGTTCGGCGCGGTCCACTCGGCGGCCGGGGGCTGGTCGCTGGACCACTTCGAAGGGGTTTCCCCCTCGTCGGCCGGTCCGGCGGGCGGTGGGACGTCCGGCTGCCGGCCGTCCGACGGGGCGGATCCGGGCGAGGCCCAGCCCGGAGAGTCGTTCATTGTCGCTCCTTCACATGCCTGGCCCCCGCAAGCCTGTCGCGCGTCGAGGCAGCAGGTCGGCAGCCATCGTGTCATGCGGGGTGCGGCAGCGGAGCCGCTGCTGTATCTCCCTCGCACCTTCAATTGTCGGTGCCCCACGGGGCAGACTGTGCGGATGGCTGATCAGGACGCACAAACCCCGCCGGGCGCGGGGCCGCCCATGCTTCCCTCACTTCGCTGGGACGAGCCGCCGGAGGGGCCGGAAGGCGCGGTTGTCGTCCTGCTCGACCAGACTCGATTGCCCGGCGAGGAGGTCGAGTTGGTGTGCACGGACGTTCCCGCGCTGGTCCGTGCGATCCAGACCCTCGCTGTCCGGGGAGCTCCGCTGCTCGGGGTCGCCGGAGCTTACGGGGTCGCGCTGGCCGCCGTACGGGGATATGACGTGGAGGAGGCCGCGGCGCTCCTCGCCGGGGCGCGGCCCACGGCGGTGAACCTGGGGTACGGGGTGCACCGGGTGGCCGAGGCGTACCGGGCAGCTGTCCGCGGTGGTGCGGACAGCGGTGCGGCAGCGGCGGTGGCGCTCAGGGAGGCCAGGGCGCTGGACCAGGAGGATGTCGGGGCCAGCCGGCAGATGGCGGCCCATGGCCTCGCGCTCCTCGACGAGCTGCTGCCGGGCGGCGGCCACCGGATACTGACGCACTGCAACACCGGGGCGCTGGTGTCTGCCGGTGAGGGCACCGCTTTCGCCGTGGCCCTGGCGGCGCACCGTGCGGGCAGTCTGCGGCGTCTGTGGGTGGACGAGACACGTCCGCTGTTGCAGGGGGCGCGGCTGACGGCGTACGAGGCGGCCCGGAACGGGATGGCGTACACGGTGCTCACCGACAACGCGGCCGGTTCGCTCTTCGCGGCGGGTGAGGTGGACGCCGTACTGATCGGTGCCGACCGGATCGCTGCGGACGGCTCGGTGGCCAACAAGGTGGGCAGTTATCCGCTGGCTGTGCTGGCCAAGTACCACCATGTGCCATTCGTCGTCGTCGCTCCGACGACCACGGTCGATCTGTCCACACCGGACGGTGCGGGCATCGAGGTGGAGCAGCGGGCGGGCAGCGAAGTGACGGAGTTCGGTGGGGTGCCGGTGGCGCCGCCGGGGGCGCAGGCGTACAACCCCGCGTTCGATGTCACGCCTCCCGAGCTCGTGACGGCCGTCGTCACGGAGGCGGGAGTCGTGTCCCCTGTCACCAGGGACGCACTCACCGCATTGTGTGGCAGGTCACGCCGGGTAACGATGAGCTAATGGGATGATGGCGGTATGAAGGGACGCGTCCTTGTCGTCGATGACGACACCGCACTGGCCGAGATGCTCGGCATTGTGCTGCGTGGTGAAGGTTTTGAGCCGTCATTTGTAGCGGACGGCGACAAGGCACTGGCTGCATTCCGTGAGGCCAAGCCGGACCTGGTGCTGCTCGATCTCATGCTGCCCGGACGGGACGGCATCGAGGTCTGCAGGCTGATCAGGGCCGAGTCGGGTGTGCCGATCGTGATGCTCACGGCGAAGAGCGACACCGTCGATGTGGTGGTGGGGCTCGAATCGGGAGCCGACGACTACATCGTCAAGCCGTTCAAGCCCAAGGAGCTCGTCGCCCGTATCAGGGCGCGGCTGAGGAGGTCGGAGGAGCCCGCGCCCGAGCAGCTGGCCATCGGTGATCTGGTCATCGATGTGGCCGGTCACTCCGTGAAGCGGGAGGGGCAGTCGATCGCGCTGACCCCGCTGGAGTTCGATCTGCTGGTCGCCCTGGCCCGGAAGCCCTGGCAGGTGTTCACCCGTGAGGTGCTGCTGGAGCAGGTGTGGGGGTATCGCCATGCCGCGGACACCCGGCTGGTCAATGTGCATGTCCAGCGGCTGCGCTCGAAGGTCGAGAAGGATCCCGAGCGGCCGGAGATCGTGGTGACCGTCCGTGGTGTCGGATACAAGGCCGGACCGAGCTGACATGGCTCCGAGCAGCGCCGCTCCGGCGCCCGGGGAGCCGGGAGTACGGCCGGAGCGGCCTGCCGGACCCGCGGGGGGGGGCGGGCCGCCCCCCCCCCCGCCCCCGGGGGGGGGGGGGGGGTGCGCGGGGCGGTTTGGGGGGGGCCCAGTGCGGGGCCCGCTGGGGGTGGGGGGGGGGGGGGGGCGCGGAC